>JANNWF010000154.1:0-8556 GCA_031408455.1 Pseudoxanthomonas sp.
GTCCATCGCTCCAACTGAACCCGCTGCTCGGCGGTCAAAGTGATCTCACTTCCCTTGCGCATTGCCACCTCCCGTCGCCCAGTATCGATTGGACGCGAGAGGAAGGGCATTAGTTCCATCAATTACGAAGCACTACACTAGTGACATCTGAATCACTGGTCCGCCGTGAGTGGCAACCGGTGAGTCGACGCACCCGTGTGGGTCAAAGGACAACCCAATCAAGCGCGTTGCTTCACCGACTCAGGTTCTCAAACCCATCATAAAACGGCAGCGGCCTTGGGCCGCCTTGGCTGTCGCGGCAGGTTTGGCCGCCGGCGAGCAAGGCGATGTTGTCGAGGGCCCAGCCACTCGCGGCGACGCCGCCGTCGCTGCTGAAGCGAAAACGGATGCGCGCGTTGGCGACGCCGGCCAACTGTGGCAACGCAAGCTGCACTCGACGCCAGCTGGCTTCACCATCGCAGCGGAACACTTCGCTCCAGTTGGTGCCGCCGTTGGTGCTTACCTCGACGCGACCAAAATCAAACGTCGCCTCCGTCGTGCAGCGTTGGTCGAAGCTCAGCTCCGGGAAAGTGGTGCCGCTCATGTCCAAGGTGGCACTGGTCAGACTGATGTTGAGATTGCTGGCGTAATTGCCGGTCGCGCTGGGCAACCAGACGGCTCCGCCATCAACACCACCGGCACGGCGGGTCCACGGGGTTTGTGCGGTGAACGGCGAGGCGATGGCCAGTTCGACGGGGTCTTGAACCAAGCCGCAAAGTCGATACAAGTCGACATCACGGGTCAAGGTCTGACCGCCTTGCCCGGTTACGCCTGCGAGCAGCACGGATTCGTGCCCTGGCGATGAGTATTCGATGTCATGGCTGCCGACAGGCAAGCGACGGCTATAGGCGCCGCTGCCGGGTTCGGTGGTGCTGAGATACGTGCTGGCCCGCACGTTGGCAGCCAACGGTGTCTGGGTGCCGAACTGACGCACCCTGCCTTGCACATTCAACAAGTCCTGCGCGGCCATCACAGTGACGAACACGGCGGCCGGCGGACCGTCATTGCCAGCCGTGTCGCGACCTTGTACCCAAACCATATGGCGGCCAGCGGCGAACCCGCTGGTGTCGATACTGCGCGAAGCCTGTTCGACACCGCTGTTGAAGGCACCATCGCCAGGCTGCATCGGCAATCCCGTCGCACCGTCCTGCCACGGTGCGATGCCGAGGTACGCCGAGCCAGTCGCAATCGCTTGTGTGGGCGGCTGCGGCCCAGACTCCGCAAACGTGCCTTCGCGCTGGCGCACATCGTTGAGCGTCGCATTAATCTGCACGCTCTCGCCGATGGCGGCCAGATCAGGAACCGCGCGCAACGCGTGAGCATCGGGCCCTGCGGGTAACCGGTACGGCGCACGCGCCGCGCGCAACGCATACAACATGGCCGCCTTGTTCTGCGGGTAAATGGTGTTCTCGAAGCTGGCGCAATCCTGGAAAAATGCCGTGCCCAGTTCGAACGTAAACGCCGGCACACCCAGCTCACCGTAGGCGAAGTCGTCGGTGGTGCCATCCGTCGGATACAAGCCCACAGCCGCCTGCGGCGTATAGGTGTTGAACCAAGCCATGCGACGGCCGAACGCCTGCAAGCCGCTGGCATTGGGTGCGGTCGAAGTATTGAAGCCCCAAGGCCACAACACCAATCCGGAAAAACTGTGAGTGTCGAAGAACACGCCCGGCGTGTCTAGGTCGGCAGCGGCGCTCAATGGCGCTTCGCGCCGGTCCTCAAAGATGCTGCGGACATAGGCGATGATGGCTTGGGTTTCGGGCTCGGATGCCGGAGACGGGCCACGAAACGTGTTCTCACAGGCAACGCCGCTGCTGCCGCCCCAATTGCCCCACTCAAAGGGGAAGTTTCGATTCAAGTCGATGCCGGCGTTATTGCCGCCGCCACAAAAATTGCTGTTGGTGTTCTTGCGCCAGGACAGACCCGTTTCGGCGCGCTTGCGGCCGTCCGGATTGGCTTGCAACAGGGCATGCACTTCGTGGTGATCAAGCAGCCACGTGGCGTCTGCATCCACGCCGTAGCCTGCAATCAATTGCTCGACAAAGCGGGTACTGAACTCCGCCGGCGTGTACTCGCGTGCATGCACCGAACTCATGATGAACAGCTTGGGCTTGGGGCCGCTGACGTTTCGATTGGTCGCTCGCAGCACCTTGAGTGGATAGCCCCCGCTGCCGTTCTGCGCCTGCCAACTCGGGCCGATATCGATGATCTCGGCCAAGTTAGGGGCAGCAGCGACCATGCTCTGCATGCTGGCGACAGTCTCCTCGACCGTCCGGTAACACGCGAATCCTGGAATGCTCTTCATGCCGACACGTTCGGCGAATGCGAGACGCTGAATGGATTGGGTTGCCTCGACATCGGTCTCGACCCGAAACCCGGCCGCCTTCAGCGCATTTCTCAACTCAGCGTTGGCCTCGGTACGCAGCAAGCCCTTGTCGCGATCAATCTGCGCATGCCCAAGCAGGTGGCCAACTGCGCGCAAACTCGCTTCGTCATCGAACCAGGCACGCACCACCACGTCATCGTTGAGCGCTTGTGCAGCAGTCCCGCCGCTGAGTACAAACAGGATTGCAAGACCGCTGCAACTCCATTGAGTCAATCGCAATGCAAGTGCTTGAAGCATGGGGACAACAGTCTCCGTTTGATAAGGCGTACCGGCTAACCGGTAACAATAACGGAATCGCCACTCAGCGGGTGGAGCACTTCGGCGATCACGCTTGCTGGCTGCGAATTTGTTGCTCTTGCGACAGGCCCGCGCGCTCAGGTCGAATCGTTCGACAACATTCCGCGCCAGTTCTTTGGCGCGAGCATCGCCATCGATGGCAGCACCACCATGGTCGGCGCGACCGTGCACGACAGCGTTCGTGGCGCGGTGTATGTGTTGTTCTCAGGCACCATCTTTCGCGACGGATTCGAAGGGCCGCAGTAAGCGACTCAGATTGAATGCGGCGCGCACATACCGCTGTGGGCGAGGGAGCCTGCTAATCAAAGTCGGCCAGCAACGCTGCGCGACTTTGACGTTTCAAAGTGTGGGCAACGCGCATGCGGTCGTCGTCGATGCCAAAGCCAAACTCAGCGCCGGCGCGCACAGCCGTGATCTGTTCCGGGCTGAACTCGAAGCGCAGGAAAGGCAGGTTGTGGGGTTCGCCGGCTTCGTCATGCACAGCGACCTGTTCGGTGATCGCGAAGCTTCGGCCCAAGCCTTCCACTTCAGCGTAAAGGTGCGCTTCGATGCTGCTTAGCTTTTCAAGCTCCGCCACACGCCGCGCGCTGTCGGCGTAGGCAAACCCGAGTGTCGCTTTGAGGTTGCTGCCATCCGGCACCAGCCCGCAATAGGCATCAAGCTGGGCTTGGACAATCATCTTCTCGTTGGCCTTCGAAGCCCACAGCCATTCTTGCAGGCGTAATTGCGCCGTCAGCTGGTCCTCGAAATGCAGGATGGCGTGCTCGCCAAGACTGATTCTGCGCGACTGCTGGTGCGCCGCCGCACGGCTGCGAAACGCCTCGCGCTCCCTCGAATCGGCTGCGAGCGGGAGCAGGTCAGAACAGCTCAATTGGGCCACTTCAACACTCCGAAAAAAGTCGATGGAGGGTGCGGCCGATCGCACGAACACCTCGCACAAATACCTCGCGCAAATACCTCGCGCAAACACATCGTGGCTCAAGCCAGACCGACGTAGTCCGGATGCAGCGCAGCGGAATCCGGGATGGAATCGCGTCGTCGTCCCCGGATTCCGTTGCGCTGCATCCGGGCTAACGGATGTCTGCGAGGTTGTCCCTCAACCATCGACAATATCCACCGCACCGGTCGGCGCATGCGTCGGCAGTCGAATGGTTAGGCGCAGCCCTTGACCTGGCTTGCTGCTGGCTTCGATCTCACCGCCCAACTTTTGCACGACCAGGTTGTAGACGATGTTGAGGCCCAGACCGGTGCCGCCCTGATTGCGCTTGGTGGTGAAAAAGGGATCAAAGATGCGTGCCAAGGTGGCTTGGGTCATGCCCTTGCCGTTGTCCTCGAAAATAATTTGCACGGTGCTCGGATCCAGTTGCTTGACGCCGATGCGCATTTGCCCAGCTTCTTCCGGGTCGAATCCGTGCAGTAGCGCGTTCTGAATCAGGTTGGTGAGCACTTGACCCAGCGCGCCGGGGAACGAATCCAGCTCGATGCCGCTTGGACAATCCACGCTCAGGGTGACTGGCCGGCGCTTCCAGCTCACCCGCAAGCTGTCGATCAACTCACTGATCTGGGTCGCCAATTCGAACCGGCGACGGCCATCCGAGGTGCGGTCGACTGAAACTTGCTTGAAGCTACGGATAAGGTGCGCGGCGCGTTCCAGATTGCGCTCGATCATGGCGCCAGCATCGCGGGTTTCGGCGATGTAGGCCTCGAGATCGCTACGACTCAGAGAATCGTTGGCTAGCTGGTTTTGCAGGATGCGGCTGCGCTCGGTGAGATGCGAGCTGGCGGTGACGGCGACACCCAGCGGCGTATTCACCTCGTGCGAGACGCCCGCCACCAATTGCCCCAGTGAGGCCATCTTGTCGGCTTCCAAAAGTTGCCGCTGGGTCGACTTCAGCTGAGCCAGCGCGTGCTCAGCCGACTCTTTGGATTCCAGCAGTTGCGAAGTTCGTTCGCTGACCTTGCGCTCGAGCTTATCGGCGTAGTCGATCTGCGCTGCGCGCTGCGCTTCCACCATCCGCCGCACTCGCACCATCACCGCGATGGCAAATGCCATCGTGGTTCCGGCCGAGCCAATTTGCAGCACCAGCGACAACGATTGCAGATCGGCCAGAATGCCCAGTCTCTTCAGCAAATGGACGATACCCAAGGCAAAGAACCCCAAGGTCGCGCCCAGGAATGACCACACCGGGCGGACCAACATCGAACCGCGGAGTGCCGCGATCGAAGACACCACAGTGCCGGAGATAACCCCCAAGGCAGCCACCGTATTGCCCAGCCAAGGCAATACAGGAAATAAGAAGAACACACTGACCAACATCCACAAAACGGGACGCACCAACCAACGATCCAGCCGTGGGACCAGGCTCGGCAGGTCCATGTACTCGCGGATGAACTGGACAATCATCAGCGAAAAAATGGTGCCGCCAAACGTCCCTAACGCGTTGCCCCACGGTCGCATCGCCTCTGGCCACAACAGATACGCATAGCCTTCCGTGTGCACCTGATAAATGACGTTGCCAACCGCAAAAATGCCGAACAGGAGATACAAGCGCTCGCGCAATGCAAAGAACAGCGCCAGCACGTAAATGCCAATGGCGATGACGATTCCGACGAGCAAGCCAAAGAACCAATAGTCAATGCGATCGATGCTAGCCAGTTGAGAGTCGGTCAGCAGGCGATAGTCGAGCGAGAGTGCGGTGTAGGTTTCGAGGCGGACGACGATGCGCGTCGTCGAATGCGCGGGCAGATTGAGGCGGATGATGGAATGCCGGGCTAAAACGTCTTGAGCGTCACTGAATCTTGGCGACGCCGGCGGCTCACTATCCGCAGTGCTCACGATCAAGGCTTGTTGGCGATGGGTGCTTCCGCGCCACAGCACCAATAGGCGGTCCATGCTTGCGGCGCTCTCATTACGCAGCTCCAACACCGCCCAATAGGGATGCTTTGGATAGCCCAGATTGGGCGGCGAGCGCTTGTTGGTGACGCGCGCACTGTCGTGGCGACCGGCGAGTACGTCCTCCAACTTGAAATCGCCGTCGCGATCGACCAGCACCTCGATTTGATCGCCCAGCAACAGGGTTTCATGGCTTGGATCGACGGTCACTGGCGTGGCCGTCGCGCAGGCGCACAACCAATATAGGCAAACAACCAGCCAGCGCATTTGGCAGCGACCTGCGATCGGCGAAGGCATTGCGAGTCAGCCTGCGCCGGCGCGGCGCGAGCGCGCCGGCGATTGCGCTGATTGGCTGGCCTTGGCCAGTGGCAACAAGGGCTGCGAAACGTCGCCAATCAGGGTTGCAAGTTGGCTGAGAAAACCGCCCATCGCCGAGCTGCGACGCCAGACCATTGCGATGCGTCGGCTAGGCGCGCGGCCGGCAAAGGAAATCAGGTGGATCGCGTCTTGGATGGGTACCGGTGGCTGCACCGACAGCGCCGGCAAAAGTGTCATGCCGACATTGGCCGCGACCATTTGTCGTAACGTTTCAAGGCTGGTGGCACGGAAGCCCGATTTCTCCACCGCGCCTGACAAATGGCAAACATCAAGCGCTTGATCGCGCATGCAATGGCCATCTTCCAGCAACAACAGACTTTCAGTGGCGATCTCGTCGAGCTTGAGTTGCGTGCGCCGAGCCAAGGGGTGTGACTGCGGCACCGCCAGCAGAAAAGGCTCTTCAAACATCGGTTCGACATGCAGTTGTGTGTCATGCACCGGCAGCGCCAACACCGCTGCATCGAGTCGACCCTCGCGCAGCAACCTCAGCAGTGCATCCGTCTTCTCCTCCACCAGCAGTAGTTCCAGTCGCGGAAAGCGTCGTCGAATCGCTGGCACGACGTGGGGAAGTAGATACGGGGCGAGCGTTGGAAACAGCCCCAGCCGCACGCTGCCAGCTTCTGGATCCAGCGTACGCCGTGCCGTCTCCTTCAACTGCTCGACCTCAGCCACGATGCGCCGCGCGCGATCGGCAATTTCGTTGCCCACCGCCGTTAGCATTACCCGTCGCGGCGCGCGTTCGATCAGGGTGACGCCCAGTTCATCCTCTAGTTTCTTGAGCTGTGTGGATAACGTTGGCTGACTGACAAAACTAGCCGCCGCCGCGCGGCCGAAATGCTTGTGGTTGGCGAGGGCAACTAGGTAGGTGAGGTCGCGGAGGTTCATACGAGGTGGCTGGCGCGAGGGGCGGCCGCGAGCCGCTTGATCGCCTGTTCGTCCAAGGCCGGCAAGCGTACGGTTTCGTCATTCCGGCGGAAGCCGGAATCCAGCTTCACAGGCTTCGCTCGCATTGTTGTTGCTCGTCGCACGGTTTCGTCTGCCTCAGCGGCAGCCGAGTCACTTTTCTTTGCTTCGCCAAAGAAAAGTAACCAACACAAAGGCGACCCCGATGTGGCGCTCGCGATGAAGCCGCGAGTTCGCGGCGGTCGGGAGGGGTTTTTGACCGAGCGAAGCGAAGGCGTGGGCGAGGCCCCGACAGTACATCCATGTACTGGCAAAAACGCACGCGCATCCATGCGCGCACCCCGTTCCGGGCCTGATCTCCCAACCGCCGCCGCCACAAAGAGGGGACCCGGGAGCAAAGGCAAAAGCCACCGCAAAAGCCACCGCAAAAGCCACCGCAAAAGCGGAAGCGTTCGGGCCCTGAATCAAATGGAGTTGTGTTGACACCGTAGCCCGGATGCAGCGCAGCGGAATCCGGGGCTCTACCGGCTGGTGCTTGGTATCCGTCGCGCAATCTCGATCCGCCGCGGACTGGCGGCGCATGGCTTTCGAGTTGACTCATGGCGGTGTTTCGCTGCGACATTTCATTGCGCCTGCCTAATCGGGAGGGGAGCGACCCAACCTTTTGACGGTAGCAACATAGGCAAGGTCAATCAATCAGATCAATGCAATCGAGTGCTGCGATGCAACAAAAAGCTTTGCTCTAGCGCTGTGCACTTGTCGAAGAAAAACGTTGTGCCAGCAAGTACGGCACTTCAACGCTTGCGGCTGCTGCTAGCGGCAGCGCCTGGCAAACATGCGCAAGCGCTCGAATCACGCCGGCATGGGTGATCCAGATGGCCTCGCAGGTTTGTTCGCGCTGGACCGCTTTGACCCGCGCTATCAAGCCGACAAAAGACTCGCCATTCGGGGGCGCGAATTCCACTGTGTTGGCGGCCCATGCATCCAGATTGCGGCGAGGGATCTGGTCCCAAGGCACGCCCTCCCAATCGCCGAAGTTCATCTCGATCAGACGATGCTCAATCCGTAGCGCTTGCCTCGTCAGATCCGCCAGCGCATGCGCCAGCCGCAGGCATCGCTGCAATGGGCTGCTCACTATCGGCAGCACTGGAAGCTCCTGTGCGAGTTGAGCGGCGTGACGGACAGCGGCATCGCCATCCACCTGCCAGTCCGTGTGGCCATAACAAAGCCCCGCGGCGGCTTCGATGCGGGCATGGCGCACTGCCCAGATGTCGCTCACGCAGCCGTGCTCACAGCAGAGGCAGCGCGATCAACACACCCAGCAAAAACGCGATTTCACCGAGTTGCTCGGCGCAGCCCAAGGTGTCGCCGGTGTATCCGCCGATGCGCTGCCGAAACCAGCGGCCGCAGTACAGATGCACCAAACCAACGGCGACCACGCCGACGACCATTGCAAGCGTTTGTTCAGGCCAGCAAATTGAAATGAGTAGCGCTGGCAAGACCGCGAAGAGCAGCGCGACAACTAGATCAAATCCAGCGAGATCTTGCGCCACCGGTTTGGCCTTGCTGTCCTCGTTGCGCACGTAGCGCAGTCGCGCCATCAACGCGACCGCGCCACCTCGCGCGGCTTCCTCCCGCCCCGCACGCCGAGCTTCTGCTC
>JANNWF010000155.1:0-16312 GCA_031408455.1 Pseudoxanthomonas sp.
CCCGACTTCAAAGACTCGTCCATGAACATCGCCTACGCGACCCAGGGCGGGTTGGGTTTGCCGGATCGTGATTACTACACGGCAGATCGCGAAGACTACAAGACGGCGCGAGCGAACTATCTCAAGCATATCGAAGCAGTGCTGACGCTGGCCGGTGCAAGCGCCGAAGACGCGGCCAAGCAAGCGCAAGCGATCATGGCGTTCGAGACCCGACTGGCCAAGGTCTCATTGTCGAGCGAGGAGCTTTCGCGGGACGTTTCCAAGTATTACAACCCGGTCGACATCGCCGCCGCCGACAAAGTGAGCCCGAACTTTCCGTGGTCTGAATTCTTCAAGGCGCACGCCATTGATGCGCCGGCGATGTTCTCACTGGCGCAGCCAGAGTTTCACGCAGAGGTGAGCAAGATGCTGGCCGACACGGCGGTCGCAGACTGGCAGGCGTATTTGCGCTTCCACGCCATCGACAGTGCCTCGCCCTATTTGCCGAACGCTTATGTGCAGCAGAACTTTGCGTTCTACAACCAGCAGATGCGCGGCCAATCGGAGATTCAGCCGCGTTGGAAGCGCGTGCTCGGTGCGATCAATGCGTCTGTCGGCGAAGCATTAGGGCAGATGTATGTGGAAGTTGCCTTTCCGCCCGAGTCCAAGGCCAAGATGGAAGCGCTGGTGCAAAACCTGCGCGACGCATTGAAGCCCCGACTGGAAAATCTTGAGTGGATGAGCGTTGAAACCAAGGCCAAAGCGCTGGAGAAATGGGCGTCATTTGTACCCAAGATCGGTTACCCGGACACCTGGCGCGATTGGTCGGGATTGAGCACCTCCCGCGAAAGCTACGCCAGCAACTTGCTCGCCGCCAACCGCTTCAACTACCAGTGGAACTTGGCCAAGATCGGCAAGCCAGTGGATCGCAGCGAATGGGGCATGTCGCCGCAAACGGTGAATGCGTCATACAACCCGCTGCAAAACGAGATCACTTTCCCGGCCGCGATCTTGCAACCGCCGTTCTTCGATCCCAATGCGGATCCAGCGCTCAACTACGGCGGCATCGGCGCGGTGATCGGCCACGAGATCATTCACGGCTATGACGATCAAGGCAGTCGTTTTGATGCCAAGGGCACGTTTTCTGACTGGTGGACGGCGGCGGATCGCAAGGGCTTTGAGAGCCGCACCGGTAAATTGGTCAACCAGTTCAATGAGTACGAATCCATCGATGGGATTCACGTGAATGGTGAGCTGACCTTGGGCGAGAACATCGCTGACCTCGGCGGCTTGGCCGTTGCCTATGACGCGATGCAAGTGGCGCTGGCAGCAGACCCTGCCAGCAACAAGGACATCGATGGCTACACCCAGGCGCAACGCTTCTTCATGAACTGGGCGGTGGTGTGGCGGCGCAACTTCAAGCCCGAGGAATTAAAGGTCCGCCTGACCACCGATCCGCATGCGCCGGCGAATTTCCGCGCCATCGGTGCGCCATCCAATATGGCGCAATTCGCAGCCGCGTTTGACTGCAAGCCGGGAGCTGCGATGGTGCGTGAAGGTGACGCCAAGGTAGCGATCTGGTGAAGCCTTAGCTTCTCCTTCTGAGAAGGGCGTGGATGCCGCGCCTGGCAGCACAAGTCACCATCCTTCTCCCCGCGCGCGGGGAGAAGGGAATTCGCGACAACAGTGGCTTCATGGGTCTCTGTCACAATGAAGTGAAGGCCACGTCAAAGCCATACCCGTTGCTGAAACTGAACTCCGATGTCATCTGAAGCCCTGCTCAGCCTGATCGAATTGCACCTGCCCGCCGCGCAAACTGGCGATCAGGTCGCCTATGGGCAAATTGTTTCTGGTTGCCAACGCGGCATCACCGCCATTGCGTTGTCGATCGTGCGCGACATCCAAGCGTCTGAGGACATCGCGCAAGACGCCTTCCTCAACGCGTGGACTAACTTAAAGAGTTTGCGCAGCTCGTCCAGTTTTTTGCCTTGGCTGCGGCAAATCACCCGCAACCTAGCGCGCGATCATCTGCGGCGACGGGTCACCGAGAAGCGTTACGACGGCGACATGGACACGATTCTGGCAGTGGTCGCCGATCCCACTCCAGACCATCCCGAACGGATCTCCCGCCAGCACGAGGAGGCGGTGGTTGCCGAACTGATCGACAACCTGCCCGAAGAAACGCGCGAAATCTTGCTGATCTATTACCGCGAGGGGCAATCGTCCAAGCATGTTGCGACTCTGCTTGGCATGCAGGACGCGGCCGTCCGCAAGCGACTTTCCCGCGCCCGTCTGAGTTTGCGCGATGAACTGCTGGAGCGTTTAGGTCGCGCAGCATTGGCCACGGCTCCGGGTGTCGCATTCACCACACTTGTGATCGCTGGCCTCACCGTCAGTCAACCGGCCACGGCGGCGGTCGCCGCGGGTAGCGCCGCTGCGGTTGGTAAAGGTCTGAGCAAGTTTGTTCTTGGCACCGGTATCGCCGGCAAAGGCGCATCACGCCTTCTGTTCGGCCTGGCCGGCGGTGTCCTGTTCGCGCTGGTGGTTGGCATCGCCGCCGTGCTGTTCGGCGTGCGTCGACACTGGACAACCGCCATTGATGCGGAAGAAAAGCGCCAGCTTTCCTGGTTTGCGGTGGCTGGCATCTGTTTGGTGATTTTGTTGACGGGATTGATGTCCTACGGCGCGCTTTCGCACGGCATCTGGGGACCGACCGCAGTGTTCGCTGCCCTGATCGTGGCCTTGGGAGCGATGAACTTGCTGTGGCTTCCGCGCATCCTTGCTCGTCGCCATGCCATCGAAGCCCGCCACGACGCCAGGGGTGCTCGCATCGCACGCGCCACCGAGCGCAAATATGCGTGGTGGGGTATGGCGGTAGGTGTAGTTCTGGGTTCGGCGGGCATCGCCGGCGGCTTGGCGCTGATGGGTGGTCATTGATGTCAAATGGGACTTCCCTTGCCCTCGTCATCCCCGCGAAGGAGTTCGCGCGCCTCAGTTTGCTAATCAGGCGATCTCGGAAAGTGTTTCCGCATCCGCGATAGCATCGGCCCATGCGCGACGCCAGTATCAAGCTGTTCCAGACCCAAGAGCATGCCTGCGGCTATTGGCAGGATCGGATTGCGCGCGATGTCATCCTCGACCCCGACGACCCGGCTCTGCCAATGGCCTATCCGCAGATGTTGGGGCTGGGCTTTCGGCGCTCTGGCGGGCATGTCTACAGACCGCGTTGTGCTGCTTGTCAGGCCTGCGTGCCGCTACGCATCCCGGTCGCGAGTTTTATCCCCAATCGTAGTCAAAAGCGTTGCCTCGCTCGCAACGCTAAGGTTGGGTTGATCGATCAAGCGGCGCATCGCAGTAGCGAGGTTTTTTCGCTGTATCGGCGCTATCTACAGAGCCGGCATCCTGGCGGCGGCATGGAAACCGCTGGCGCCGATGAATTCGATTCGTTCTTGACTAGTGCGTGGAGCCCGACGCGGTTTCTGGAGTTTCGTGAAGACAGCCGCCTGCTGGCAGTGGCAGCCACCGATGTGCTGCCAAATGCGCTGTCAGCGGTGTACACGTTCTACGATCCAGAACTCGTCGCACGCGGGCTCGGAACTTATGCCGTACTGCGACAGATCGAATGGGCCAAGCAGACCGGCCGCGCGCATGTTTACTTGGGCTTCTGGATCGAAGGGCATCCAAAAATGGCCTACAAGTCAGGCTTTCAGCCCGCCGAAATTCTGACCGCGTCTGGTTGGTGCAAGCAGCAGGTGAGCGCACGCGCGTGAGGCCATGCGAGAATCCGATGCATGCAAATCTTCTCTGCGATTTTCGCGACCCTTGCGCTCGCGCTCACAGCCATGTCCGCCACCGCAGCAGCCGATGAGAGTGTGAGCGGTGGCCTGATGCGACCGCTGCGCGTGGCCACGTTCAACACCTCGCTCAACCACAACGAAGCAGGCGGGTTGATCGCGCAATTGAGCGCTGATCATCTCGCGGCGAGGCAGGTCGCGGCAGTCATCCAACGCGTGCGGCCTGACCTCGTCTTGCTCAACGAGTTTGATTACGACGCTGATGGCAAAGCGGCTGACTTATTCGTCAATCGCTATCTGGGCGAAGGTCAATTCGGCGAGCGTGCGATCGGCTATGCCCACCGCTTCCAAGCACCGGTGAACACTGGCGTTGCGAGCGGACTGGATCTCACCGGCGAAGGTGAGAACAATGGCCCTGGTGATGCTTGGGGCTTTGGTATGCACCCTGGCCAGTACGGCATGTTGGTGCTGTCGCGCTATCCCATCGAGCGCTCGCAAGTACGGACATTCCAACAGCTGCTTTGGAGCGCAATGCCGGGCGCACTGGCACCGTTGATGCCGGACAAAAAAACACCTTGGTACGCCGCTGAAACTTGGCAGCAATTGCGGCTGTCGTCCAAATCGCACTGGGACTTGCCGGTACGAACGCCGCTGGGAACTCTGCACTTCTTGACCGCCCATCCCACGCCCCCTGTGTTCGATGGGTCTGAAGATCGCAACGGTCGCCGTAACTTCGATGAAATTCGGCTCTGGGCCGAGTACTTGTCCAGCGCCGACTCGACCTGGCTTTGCGATGACAATGGACGCTGCGGCGGATTGGATAGCGACGCGCGTTTCGTGATCGCCGGCGACTACAACGCCGACCCACAGGATGGCGAAAGCGTTGTTGGTGCCATCACGCAATTGCTTGAACATCCACGTGTGCTGCCCATGGAGGCACCGAGAAGCGCCGGTGCAGCAGTGGCGAAGACCGCAGATGCCGCGCTCGCCGCCAGCAAGCGCACACCGGCCGCCCAGCACACCGGTGCGTTTGGCCCCCGTGCGGGCAACATGCGCATCGACTACGTGCTTCCATCACTGGGGTTTGAGGTGATTCGCAGCGGCGTGTTCTGGCCACCGTTAGATCGCCCGGAGTCGCAGTGGCTGCAAGCCAGCGACCATCGCATGGTGTGGGTGGATTTGCGGCTTACGTTGGCAACAAAGTGACCCGCACTCATCCATGAGTCGACACGCTAGCCAGCTGGACCCGAGTCGCTTGCTCGCCTATCCACGTTCGCAATCCCAGCGACCGTGGCTAATCGCGTGTTGGCTGCTGGTTGGACTACTCGCCGTGCCGTCTAGTGCGTATGCCGTAACCACTGATCCACAGTGGTACAGCGTGCATCTGGACGGCCGCAAAATTGGCCAAATCGTGATCACCCGCAGCGCCAATGCGACCGCTGTGCAGACCCATCAGCGCATGCAGTTGGTGTTGGAGCGCGACGGTCAAACGCTGCCCATGCTCAGCGAACAAACGACCCGCGAGAGCGACACAGGCCAACCATTGGCGTTTACCAATGTGCTCGATACCGGCGGCAGTCGCGTCGAAACCGAGGGCGAGATCCACGCCGGCGTCGCCACAATTCGCATCCGCCAAGGTGAGCGCTTGCTTGAGCAAACCATCGATTGGCCCGCCAGCGCGCTGTTGGTCGAGGGTGAGCGGCTGGCTGCATTGCACGCCGGCGATCAGCTTGGTGCCAAGCACAGCCTGTTGCATTTCGACATCGATGCGCTGCAAGCATTGCCGCTGGAAACCGAAGTCATTGGCTATCAGGACATCGAGCTGTTCGACGTCAGCGAGCGCGCACTCGCCTTGCGGCAGACACTGAACGCTGCGGGCACGCTGGTGGTGAGCGAGGTTTGGGTGGACCCAAGCGACTTCGCCCTGCGCCGAATGCACATGCCAATGCTCGGCGTGTTTCTCGACGTCATCGCCTGTGATCAAGCCTGCGCGGAGTCACCCAATCAATCGTTGGATCTGTTGGCCGCGACGACCGTGCAGGGGCCGCGCGCCTTATCGCGACGCGACCGCAAGCGCACGCTGAACTACCAGATTGATTTTTCAGGCCAAGCGCCTGTGGCGGCCGATTTGCCAGGGCAACAACGCAGCATCGGTGTCAGCTCGATGCAGGTCACGGTTGATCCTCGTGGTAGCGCCGAGCGCCCACCTGAGGCCAATGACCTCGCGCCCAATCGTTGGCTGCAAAGCGACAACCCAACGGTCACCGCGTTGGCAAACACCTTTGCGGGTGACGCTGACTCCGACTTGGAGACGATGCGTCGACTCGAATCCGCTGTCTCCCGCCACATCACGACCAAGTCGCTACGCATTGGTTATGCTTCAGCGCTTGAGACCATCGAACTCGCCGAAGGCGACTGCACCGAACACGCCTTGCTGCTGGCCGCCTTGGGTCGCGCCCGCGGCATCCCGACTCGGGTTGCCAGCGGCCTTGCTTACGTACCTTCGTTTGCCGGCCGACAGGCAGTATTTGTGCCGCACGCGTGGGTGTACGCCTGGGTCGACCAGCGCTGGCAAGGCTTTGACGCCGCGCTTCCCCAGTTTGGAGCTGGCCACTTGGCCTTGGACGTCGGTGATGGCGACCCCTTTGGGTTCTACGCCGGTCTGAACCTACTCGGTCGCTTGCACATCGACAGCATTGAGCGAGTGAAACGATGATCCGCAAACCGCCGTGCGCCATGTTTTGCGCCTTAGTCGCCCTCGCAATTTGCGCGCCATTGGCCGCAGCGCCGCGCGCGCTAACGCCGGGGCAAGCTCGCTTGGCCGGCCTGATAACAGATTCAGCGATTGCCGAGGTCAGCGGCTTGGCTGCTTCCAACATACATCCAGGCATCCTCTGGACACACAACGACAGTGGCAGCAGCGCCGACATCTACGCCATTGACGAAAAAGCCAAACTTCGCGCTCGCTTGCACATCGACAACGCGGCCAATTTTGATTGGGAGGATATGGCCAGTTACCGCGACGGGGACACCCGTTGGTTGGTGATTGCCGACACTGGCGACAACGGCGGCGTGCGCAAGGAATTGCAGCTCTACTTTGTGCCGGAACCACAAGACCTGAAGGTTGGCAACACCTCCGCTACGCGCACTCTGCGGTTTGTTTGGCCGGATGGGGCGCGCGACTGCGAGGCTGTCGGCGTTGATATCCAAGAGCGCGCCATCTACTTGATTTCCAAGAAGCGCGTCCCGCCCGAGCTGTACCGACTGCCGCTCGATGGCGACTCCACCGCTGCACCGCTAGTCGCCGAACGGGTTGCCTTGCTGGCGCATATCGCGCAACCCGACACAGGTGACTTGCAGCGCAACCCGGTTTACGGCCGCTATCGTGCACAGATATCGTCGATGGACATCAGCGCGGACGGCAGCAAAATGGCCGTGCTCAACTATTTGCATGCGCGCATCTACACCCGACTGCCGAGCGACACCTGGGCAACGGCGGTGAGGCGCCAGCCAGTGGATGTGCCCTTCCCTTGGATCACTCAAGCCGAAGCGATTGCGTTCTCCAATGATGCAAGCTCGGTGTGGATAGGCAGCGAGATATTACCGGCGCAATTGCTGCAGATTCCGCTGACCGCGCCATGAGCGACCTTCTCGAATAGGAATTGGCAATGAATACTGTCCCGCGTGTGCTGGCCATCGGTGTAGTCATGCTGGTCTCAGCTTGCTCTGATTCTTCCAGTTCTGATTCGTCTGGGCCAGCGGAAACGCCTGCGCCAACGGCGACCTCTGACGTCGCTCCCGTCAGTGAATCGGCCCCCGCTGCCGCGCCGGCGATCGATGGTCACGAGCTGGAGCGTGCAATCAACGATCCGCTTGACCGTGCCCGCGCCGTTGAAGGCGACCTGATGAAGGCCGCTGAAGATCAAGACGAGAAGTTGCAGGACCAAGGCGGCTAGCAGTATCGGTCTGAGGGGAGACTCACCGCGCTCTGTCGCTGCACCTGGCGTCGTCCCCACAAGCGTCAGCGATTCGGCGCAATCCCACTGACGCGAGCCTTCAAGAATGGCTTTCTCGCGATACGTCACGTATCGCTACGTCACCGCGCTTGCATGTGTGATATCTTTTAGATATCTTCTATAAATCATATGCAAATGCAATTAAGCCTGCGGCGAGACGATCGCCAACCCTTCAAGCGTCAACCAAGGAGCAACGTCATGAAAGAACTGAACCTCAACTCCCGCTCGGGCATTCCGACCCTTCTCGCGCTCATCGGCGCGCTGATCATCGCTTTGGCGATTGTCCTCGCTGGGCCGCCACTGTTGAAATTTGTCGGCGTGATCGCCATCGCGCTGCTGTTCTTCTGCGCCGCCGGCTTTTATATGGTTGAACCGAATCAGGCGGCAGTACTGACCCTGTTCGGCCGCTACGTCGGCTCGGTCAAAGAAGCCGGGCTGCGCTGGAACAATCCGTTCTTCGCCAAGAAAAAACTGTCGCTGCGGGTGCGCAACTTTGAGAGCAGCCGGCTTAAGGTGAACGAGTTGGAAGGCAGCCCCATCGAGATTGCATCCGTCATCGTCTGGCGCGTGGTTGACTCGGCTGAGGCGGTCTTCAACGTCGATGACTACGAGAGCTTTGTGCACGTGCAATCCGAGTCGGCGCTGCGCGCGATGGCAACCAGCTATCCGTATGACTCGCACGACGACGGCAACATTTCGCTGCGCAGCCATCAGGCTGAGATTTCGCAGCACTTGAAGGATCAGTTGGACGAACGTCTGACGACCGCTGGCGTCGAGGTCATCGATGCCCGCATCAGCCACCTTGCCTACGCCCCCGAGATTGCTCAGGCGATGCTGCAACGGCAGCAAGCTGGCGCGATCATCGCCGCGCGCACACGCATCGTCGAAGGTGCGGTCGGCATGGTCGAGATGGCATTGGACCTATTGAAGGCCAAGGGCGTGGTCGAACTCGACAACGAGCGCCGCGCGGTCATGGTCAGCAACTTGTTGGTGGTGCTGTGCTCAGAGCGCGCGACCCAGCCCGTTGTCAATGCCGGTTCGCTGTACTGATACGCCGCAGATAGCCCATGTCAGGCACATCGCCATGAGCGAGAAGAAAGCCTATCCGCTCAGGATTAACGCGCAGGTGCTGGAGGCCGTCCAGCGTTTGGCTGATGACGAGCTGCGCTCACTTAATTCCCAGATCGAATACCTGTTGCGTGAGGCTCTAAGGCAACGCGGAAGGCTGAAAGCAGGCACCACCGGTCCATCGAGCGAACCTGAGCCATCGCCATAAGACGTAACACGCCGCACTAAAGCGGTCGTCGCACGCGGCGGTCAGTCGCGACGCAAGTACCCACCCGCGTCGCGACTCGATAACCGATCAGACTCCAGTCTCGTTAAGCTGCCCACATGCGCACCCGCAGCACCCAAATGATCAACACGCCAGAAATCGAGATCTGGCCCGCGTACTTGCTGCACGCGCGCAGCAATCGCGATGCGCGGGCACTGGCCGCAGGCGACTGGGTGCTTCGACGCAAACGCGATGGGCGGTTTCTGGCCGTCGTCGGGGAACGGCAGGTACTGCCGCTGTCGCCGGCACTTGAGCAGGAAGCAGGGTTCAGTGATGCTTTGCTCGCTCTTGCTATCGCCCCACCGCATAGCAGCAGTCGCCGTGTCGCTGAGTCCCACCACGCCCTGCATTCCGCAAACCTGCAGGCCCTCGGCGTCGAGCAAAATTACGGACACCAGCACGGCTTGACCCTGATCGCGGAACCAACTCGATTGCAACTCGCGGGGTTTGATCGTTATCGGAGGCCGCTGTGGATGCTGCCAGCGGCAGCGCTAGTCTGGCAGCGCATGCGCGCTGCGTCGGCCCGCGACGGTGTGGTGCTACAAGCGATATCGGGCTTTCGCAGCATTCACTACCAACGCGGCATTTTCGAGCACAAGTTGGCGCGCGGGTTGAGCATTGAGGCCATTCTCCGCGTGAATGCGGCGCCGGGTTACTCCGAGCACCACAGTGGCCGCGCGATTGACATTAGCTGTCAAGGCGAACCGGCAGCCGAACCCAGTTTCGAACTGACTCCAGCATTCGCATGGTTGACCCAGTTCGCCGGCGAATTTGGCTTTGTGATGAGCTATCCGCGCAACAATCGCCACGGCGTGATGTTCGAGCCCTGGCATTGGTGTTGGCATCCGCCCGCTGCGCCTGCCCTGCGGTCGTAGGACCGAGAGCAGCGTAGGCGTAGCGGTGCAGCAGCCAACGGCGGGTGCCGCGAAGATTCAGCCATTAATGGTGAGCATTCGCCGGTTCAGCCGCGCCCACATCCTGCCCCCGCTTGAATGCACGCATCACCACTTTTCCGGCGGCGGCGCGCAGGTCATCCAGCACGGCATAAATCGTCGGTAAAAAAATCAGACTGACCACCGTCGAAAAAATCAGCCCACCCACGATGGCGCGTGCCATCGGTTGATAGGCCGGTCCGCCACCACCCAACTGCGCGCCGCCCACGCACAATGGCAGCATGCCGAGGATGGTCGCTGCCATCGTCATCAGAATGGGACGCAAACGCTCGCGCGAGCCCTCCACCAGTGAGTCGAGGCGTGAGTAACCTGCACGGCGCAACTGATTGATGTGCTCGAACATCACGATGCCGTTGTTCACCACCACACCCATCAACACCAGGATGCCGATCATGGCCATGATGGTGAAGGTGGTGCCGGTAAAGGCAAACAGCCAGAACACGCCAAAGATCGAGAAGAAAATACTGGTGATGATGGCCGCCGGCATCAGCATCGACTCGAACAGCGCGGCCATGATCAGGTACACCAGGACCACCGCGATCAAGAGATTGAAGACCATCTGCTGGCCCGCTTCGTCGTTGCGCTCGAAATCGCCACCAAGGCTCCACCGGTAGCCGTCAGGCAAGGCAAGCGAATTCATCGCTTCCTCCATCACCTTGCCGGCATCCTCGATCGAGGTGCCTTCTGCTGCCGCCATCTTGATCCGCAAACTCATTTGCCGGTCTTCCCGCGAGATCTGCGTGGCCGCCAGCGCCACGTCGATGTCGACCAAGGAGGTCAGCGGCACTTCCACACCCGCCGCATTGCGAATGTTGAGCGCCTCCAGATCTTGGATGCGGAAGGTCTCCGACCCTTCCAGACGTGCCCACACCGGAATTTCCGCACTGCCATGGCGGAACTCGCGCAGCGGAGTGCCACGCAGCGCAATGCCGATGTAACGGGCCACTTCTTCGGCGGAAAAACCGAAGTACGCAGCGCGCTCGCGATTGACCTGTACCGCCACTTCGCTGCCGACATCGCCAATATCCACACGCACGTCGCGCAGTTCGGGCCGCGCGCTCAGAATGGAGATGACGGCCTCAGACAGGCCCACCAGCACTTCGTTGGAGTCGCCGCTCAGGAACAGCTGCATCCCCTCGTCGTCCCCGCCACCACCGCCACCCGGACCGTTGTCTTCGAAGGTGAAATCGGCGCGAGCGGACTTGGGCAATTCCTCGCGCAACATTTCCTTCACTTGATCGGCAGACAGCAGACCGGCCTCGTGATTGCGCAACATCAGGTAGTCCAGCACGCCGGGATTGGGATCGCGCAGATTCAGACGGATGCCGCCCCAACCCTGCTCGCTGAACCACGAGTAGATCTGCACGATCTGATAGCGCTCGCGATTGGCGTCGAGGTAGTCCTCCACGCGCTTGGTTTCCTCGGAAAGCTGCTCGAGGCTGTAGGCACCCTTCCACTGCAAATTGAACTCAAGTTCTCTGCCCGCCTCGTCCTTGAACATGTCGAACTTGGTCTGAGTCGCGGGGATGATGCTGACCGCGATGATCAGGAAAATGCCGAGCATCGACCACGCCCGATGCTTGATCGTCCAGCGCAATCCCCGCGCGTAGACGCGGGTCAGCCAAGGTATGAAGCCGGTGGTCACACCCAGCGATGGGGGAGTGGAGATGTGCGCCGAAATCATCGGAATAAGGCTGACCGCGATCAGCCAAGAGGCCAGCAACGAAATCGTGATCGTCAATGCCACTTGACCCAGATAAATGCTGACGAAGTTGCGCTCGCCGAACATGTTGGGCGCAAACACGATGATGCTGGTCAGGGTGCCGGCACTGATCGCCAGTTGCACGCTGCGGGTGCCTTCAATCGCGCAGCGCAACGGATCGTTCGGATACTTCTCACGCTTCTGGTAGATGCTCTCGACCACTACCACGGAGTTGTCGACCAGCATGCCGAGGCCAAGCAGCAAGCCCATCATGGTCAGGATGTTCAGGGTCATGCCGAGGAAGTACATCGCGCCTAGGGTCATGACCAAACAGGCTGGAATGGCGAGTGTCACCATCAGTGTTGACGGCCAATGGCGCAGGAAATAAAAAAGCACGATGATCGACAGCAAGGCGCCGACGATGCCGGCTTCGACCAACTCATGCAGCGAACTGCTGACGCTCTCGGCCTGGTCACCAATCACCTTGAGCTGGATGCCCTCGAACTCAGCTGTGGCCGCAATGCGCTCGACTTCGATCATGACCTCGCGCGACACATCCACCAGATTGGAGTCGCTCTCGCGAAACACGTCCAGACCCACCGCCGCCTTGCCATCCAGACGACGGCCAAAGTCGGCGACTTGCCGTTTGAGTCGCACCACCGCGATGTCCGACAGGCGCAGGCCGCTGTCATTGATGACGAGGTTGCGCAGTTCATCCAGATCGCGCAGTTCGCCGACTGGTTGAATGCGCAGGCGGCGCTCACCCTCATCGATCTCGCCGGCCGACACCGAGAAATTGATGCCTTGCAAGCGCAAGGCCAATTCGTTCAGAGCGATCTGGTGCGCACCGAGGCGTGACGGAATGATCGCGATTTCGACTTCAGGCGGCGGCGCGCCGCTGATGTCGACACGAGCAACGCCATTGATGCGCTCCAGACGCCGCTTCATGCTTTGTTCGATCAGCGTGTACTCGCCGGTCATGTCGCGCTCACCGGCAAATCTCAGCCGCAAAAAGGGCTGATCGCTGGGTGAGAACTTCTGCACGGTAAAGCGCTGCAAGTCAGCTGGAAGGTCGCCACGGATCGCGTCGATGCGCTCGCGAGCTTCGCTCGCCGTGACCTCGATCTCACGGCCCCAATCGGAGAACTGGATGAATACACCACCACCATCGGCGCGACTGGTGGAGCTCATCGAACCGACGGATGGCAAAGTCGCCAACGCCTCTTCGACCGGCCTGATCAAGGAGCGTTCAACTTCCTCCGGAGTCGAGCCCGGATAAGGCAGATTGACGAAAATGAAAGGCACATTGACGTCGGGGAACTGTTCCAACGACAAACGCTGCGTGGCGATCAATCCGATCACCATCATCGACACGTAGGCCATCACCGCAGTGACGGGCCGCCGCAAGCTCAGTTCGACCAGACTCATATTGCCTCCAAGACTCGATTCAGCTGAGCAAGCTCAGCTCTACAACAGCCTCTACAACAACAGAGTGCGGCGTCATTGCGCTCAACGGCGCAACGCTCCTGTAGAGCGGACCGAGCGAAGCGAAGGCGCGTGCGCGCAGCGCGCGAACTTGCTCCGCTGATTCTCATACCCAATCGCGTCAAGGCGAAGTCGCTCACACCGCCTCCTCCACCACACCACCCCCGGTCATCGAAGCCGCCGCCAGCCGCCCGCGCTCGCGATAGCGCGCATCGCTTTGGCGGTCGAGCAAAGCGTAAACCACCGGAATCACAATCAGCGTCAACAAGGTTGAAACCAGCAGACCGCCGATCACGGTGATCGCCATCGGCGCCTTCACTTCCGCGCCTTCGCCGCCAAAGAATGCCAGGGGCGCGAAGCCGAACAGGGTGGTCAAGGTGGTCATCACGATCGGCCGCAGGCGCGACAGAGATCCTTCAATGATGGCTTCGCGCTTGGCAACACCAGCAAGGCGCAGTTGATTGATCTTGTCGAGCAACACGATCGCGTTCTTGACCACGATTCCGACCAGCAGAATCAGCCCGATGAACACCACCACCGACACTGGCGAACCCGACAGCCACAAGGCCATCACCGCGCCCACCAAGGCCAACGGAATGGTGAACATGATGACGAAGGGATGCAGCAGAGACTCAAACTGCGAGGCCATCACCAGATACACCAGGAAGATCGCCAGACCCAAAGCGAACATCAGCGAGTCCAATGAGGCCTGCAGTTCTTCACCTTGACCGCCGATATGCATCTGCACCTCAGCGCCAAGCGGATTGGCCTCGACCAGGTCTTCCACAGCTTTCACCGCGGTGCCAAGGTCAATGCCATTCAAGTTGGCCGAAATGATCGCAACCCGGACTTGATCGGAACGATGTACTTCGCTGGAACCTACTGTCTCGACTACATCGGCCACCGATGCCAAAGTCACTGGCCGCTCGCTTTGTGGATTGATGATCAATTGGCTGATGTCGGCCACTGAAGAACGATCGGACTCGCGCGCTCGCACCAGCACATCGATCTTGCGGTCACGAAACGAGTAGCGCGTAGCCACTTCACCGCGCACCTTGCGCACCACCTGATCAGCGATCTGCCGATTGGTCAATCCCAGCGCCGCCGCGCGCTCCTGATCGAAGCGGATCTGGATCTCGGGAAAGCCAGCCTCTACCGTCGATTTCACATCGGTAAAAGACGGATTGGCCTGCATCAAGGACGCCAGCTTGCGACCGGCGGCCTCAATCGACTCAAGCTCCTGCCCGCGCAGCTCGATCTCCAACGGAGTGGCAAAGCTGAATAGCTCCGGGCGACCAAACTTGACGTCGACCGCCGGAAATCCGGCCATGGTCTCGCGCAAGCGCTCGGTGATCGCGGCTTCGGTGCTACGGCTATAGCCCTTGCCCAACACCACGCTCAGCTTGGCGATGTTCTCGCCGGATTCCGTGGGATTGGCATCCAGGCGGGTGCCGCTGCCACTGACGCCATACAGCACCTGGATGTCCGGCTCGTCGGCATGCCGATCCTGGATGGCGCGCACCAACGCGTCGGTATCGCGCAGTTGGGTGCCCGGTGCGAGCTTGGCGGTCATCTCGAAGCGATCCTGCGCAAACTGCGGGATCAGATCGGTACCCAGTTGCGTGATTACCATCAGCGATGCCGCAAACGCGATGCCAGCGACGCCCAACACCAAAGTCGGCCGATCCAACGCATGCGGCAAGAGTCGTCGATAGAAATTGGCCGAGGCGTCATAGCCGACCCCCACACCGGCACCCAACCAGTGCAACACGCGGCCGATCGTCTTCGAGAACAACCAAGCGAGGCCAGCGACCAAGCGAAACACACCGAACAGCACCCACGGTGCCAGGAACGCGAACAGCAGCACGACGCCAACGATCACCATCAACACCAGTCGCAACGGCAGCAAGGCCGCCCACGCCAGCTTTTGCTTGCCGGTGGCCACTGGTGAAGCGAGTGGCCAGCGCCATGTCATGCGCATGAACGCCCAGACCTCACGCCACATCGGCGCAGCATCCTTGATCACTTCATCATCAAACGTCAGTGGTGACCGTGCTTTCAGCGATGTCAGCATCGGGATCAGGGTCAGCGAAACGACCAGCGAGATCGACAAGGCGATCGCGACCGTCAAAGCCTGGTCCTTGAACAACTGACCGGCCACGCCTTGCACGAATACCAAGGGGAGAAACACCGCCACTGTGGTGAGCGTGCTGGCCACGACGGCCATGCTGACTTCGCGAGCGCCAACGATGGTCGACTCGATCACACCGAGGCCACGTTCGCGCGCCTTGGCAATGCTTTCCAACACCACGATCGAGTCATCCACCACCATGCCCGTAGCCAACGCCAGACCAGCCAGCGACATGACGTTGAGACTCAGGCCAAACTGGCCCATGAAAAAGAACGTGGCGATGATCGACACCGGCAACGAGAGGCCGATGACGAAGGTGCTCCAGCCGTCGCGCAGGAACAGAAAGATCAGCAGGATCGCCAGAATGCCGCCGATCACTGCTTCCTTGCGCACTTCATCCAACGCCGCGCGGATGAAGATGGCCTGATTCTCGATGGTGGTGAGGGTGGATCCCGCCGGCAGATCCTTGCGCAGGCGTTCGACAGCCGATTCCACATCTTCGGCAACCGCGACGATGTTGGCGTCACCTTCCTTGTAGATCGCGATTTCAACGGCTTCCTCGCCGTCGACGCGAATCACCGCCTGGCGCTCCTTGGAGCTCTGAGTGACAGTGGACACGTCTTTGAGCTTGATCGGCACCCCGTTCTGGGTGGTGATCAACAGCTCGCGCATCTGTTCCAGATCGCTGAACTGATTGATGGTGCGCACCAGATAGCGCTGCGAGCCTTCCTCGATGCGGCCGCCGGCTACATTGATGTTTTCCTGCTTGAGGCGATTGACGACCTGGTCCGGCGACAGCCGCAATTGCGACAGGCGACGGTCGTCGATCAACACTTGGATCTCGTCTTCCAGTCCGCCGGAAACCTTTACCGCAGCAACGCCGCCGACCGGCTCCAATCGCTTCTTGAGATCTTCTTCC
>JANNWF010000156.1:0-5260 GCA_031408455.1 Pseudoxanthomonas sp.
CCAAAGGATTGCTGTAGGCCATCGCCCGCCAGCCTGCGCCCCTCTCCCTCCGGGAGAGGGGTTGGGGTGAGGGTCCGGGGTTGCCTCGGACTACCCCGCACACACGAACCCTCACCCCTGCCCCTCTCCCGAGGGGAGAGGGGTTCCAAAGCGACTAAGCGACGAGGAAATTCTCATGAGCAAGATTCTGATCATCGCCGAACATCTAGATGGCAAACTCAATTTTTCAGCCACTGCCAAGTGCGTCTCCGCGGCCGGCGCCATCGCCGGCGCCGAGGTGCATGTGCTGGTACTGGCCGCAGATGGCACAGCCATCGCCGCGGAAGCTGCCAGCGTCGCTGGCGTCAGCAAAGTGCTGACTGTCACCAATCCCGCCAACGCCCATCCCATCGCCCAAGTGTTGGCACCGCAGATCGCCGCTGTGGCCGGCAGCTACAGCCACGTATTCGGCCCATCGACGACCTTTGGCAAAGACCTGATGCCCTGTGTCGCCGCCCTGCTTGGCGTCGCCCAGGTCAGCGATCTGATGACGGTGAAATCCAGCCACAGCTTCACGCGGCCGATTTACGCGGGCAACGCGATCATCACCGTCAACGCGCCGGCAGATAAACCCGTGGTTGCGACTGTGCGCGTGGCGTCGTGGCCGGCCGCAGGTGCGGGCGGCAGCGCGTCCGTCGAGGCGGTCGAGGTGAATGTCACGCTGCCGACGCATACGCAGTTCGTGTCGCTGAAGCAGGGCAAGAGTGACCGCCCCGACCTGCAAAGCGCCGGCCGCGTGGTATCTGGCGGTCGCGGTGTCGGCTCGGCCGAGAACTTTGCGATCATTTATGCCTTGGCCGACAAGTTGGGTGCAGGCGTCGGTGCCTCGCGTGCGGCGGTCGACGCCGGCTACGTGCCCAACGATATGCAGGTCGGTCAGACCGGCAAGATCATCTCACCGGAGTTGTACGTCGCCATCGGAATTTCCGGCGCGATCCAGCACCTCACCGGCATCAAGGACGCCGGCACCATCGTTGCGATCAACAAGGATGCCGAAGCACCGATCTTCGAAATCGCGGACATCGGTTTGGTCGGTGATCTGTTCAAGCTGATTCCCGAACTGGAAGCGGCCTTGGCCTGAAGTTTGCTGCAACGCAATTCCGGCCCAGCTGACCTCGCCACCCTGTATTCCGGCACAAACCTTGCTGCCGTCATTCCGGCGAAGGCCGGAATCCACGGATCACCGACTTTCCAACCGAAGTGGATTCCGGCGTTCGCCGGATTGACGGTCTAAAAACACACTCCTCGGCCAAATACTGTTTCGTTTTGCCATCTTTCCTACCTAATTGCGAATCCTCCATGTCCGTTTCCATGTACGCCGCTTCCGTACCCGTGTTCACCCAAATGCTGAACAGCCTCGCCAACCTGCTTGGCAAAGCTGAGCAACACGCCATCGAAAAAAAGTTCGAACCAGCGGTGTTGCTGCAATCACGCTTGTTTCCGGACATGTTCCCACTCACGCGGCAAGTACAGATCGCCTGCGATTTTGCCAAGGGCGTGCCGGGCCGCTTGGCCGGCGTGGAACTCCCTGCGTACGCTGATGACGAGCAAACTTTCGCTGACTTGCAGGCGCGCATCAGCAAGACTTTGACCTTTATCCAGAGCCTTGATGCGGCCGCGTTTGAGGGCAGCGAGCAACGCGCCATCGTGCTGCGCCCCGGCACGCCGAAAGAACGCAGTCTCAACGGTCAGGCCTACCTGTTCGCCTACGGCCTGCCGCAGTTCTTCTTCCACATGACCACGGTCTATGCCTTGCTGCGCCACAACGGCGTTGTCGTCGGCAAGGGCGATTTCATGGGCAAGTATTAGCGGCGGCGGCCGGTAGCAAAGCAGCTGAGCAAGCTCGGCTTTACCAGAGCAGAAGCTGCGCGCACCAGCACTGGTAGAGCGGAGCTTGCTCCGCTACGCCGAACTTGGCAGCCATATCGCTGATCGATGAGGTTCGCTGCGCTCACCGCATCCTACGGGCACTGCTTGACGGACCCAACGTCGGCTTGCTGAACCGATGCGGGGCGGTGCACTGACGCCCCCACGTATCATGTGGCATGACCGAATTCACCTCGCTACCGCTTTCCGTGCCGTTGCTGCAGGCGCTGGACGCTCTCAAATACACCACCATGACACCGGTGCAGGCGCAATCGCTACCGACCCTTTTGGCCGGTCGCGACCTCATTGCTCAGGCACCCACCGGCAGTGGCAAGACCGTTGCCTTCGCGCTGGGACTGTTGCAACGCATCGATCCCGCCCTGATCCGCGCGCAAGCGCTGGTGCTGTGCCCGACGCGCGAACTCGCGGATCAAGTCGGCAAGGAAATCCGCCGACTGGCCGCTTGCATCCCCAATATCAAACTTTTGTTGTTATCCGGCGGTGTGTCCTTGCGGCCGCAGTTGGCCTCATTGGAACAACACGATCCGCACATCGTCGTCGGCACGCCGGGCCGCGTGCAGGAACTGATGCGCAAGAAGAATTTGCATCTGGGTGGCGTCCGCACTTTGGTGCTGGACGAAGCCGACCGCATGCTCGACATGGGCTTTGAAGAGGCCATTCGCGAGATCGCCGGCAAGACACCACCCGAGCGCCAATCGTTGCTGTTTTCGGCCACGTTTCCCGATCCGATCCGGCGCATTGCACGCAACTTGCTGCGCAATCCGGCTGAGGTCACGGTCGTCGAGGATGTCGCTGGCGGCATCCTCACCCAGCAGTTTTTTGAAGTCGACTTGAACGCCAAACCGAATGCATTGGCGCGCTTGCTGTTGCAGTACTCGCCGGAGTCGAGCGTGGTGTTCTGCAACACCCGTCGCGATGTCGATGACGTCGCTGCTTCGCTGTCCGGGGCGGGCTTTGCGGCGCTGCCGTTACACGGCGAGATGGAGCAGCGCGACCGCGATGAGACTTTGCTGCGTTTCGCCAATCGCAGTTGCACGGTGCTGGTGGCAAGCGACGTGGCCGCGCGCGGGCTGGATATCGATGACCTCGCCGCCGTGGTCAACTACGAGCTACCTACCGATCCGGATGTGTACTTGCATCGCATTGGTCGCACCGCCCGCGCCGGCCGCGACGGACTTGTCTTGAGTCTGTGCGCGCCGCGCGAAGTGCCGCGCGCGATTGCACTGGAGTCCTTGCACAACATGCGTTTGCTGTGGGCAAAGATCGCGCCGCAAGCGGCCGGCAAGTCACCCACACTTCCAGCGATGGTGACGCTGCGTATTGACGCCGGGCGCAGCGAGAAAATGCGTCCCGGCGACATCCTGGGTGCGCTAACGGGTGACGCGGGACTGCCCGCCGCATGCGTGGGCAAGATCGATGTTTACGCCACGCGCAGCTACGTGGCGATCCGCCGCGCGGAGTCCAACCAAGCGCTGGCCAAGCTGCGCGCCGGCAAGGTCAAAGGTCGCTCGGTTCGGATCACCCGCTTGTGAGCCGCCGGGTGCGAGTCTCGGAGGTCATTCGCGATGCTGAGAAGACCGATCTGTGTGGGCGCTGTGCGGCGGTGTGTTGCCGGCTGACGGTGGTTTTGGTCGCTGATGACAACGTGCCGGCCCAGTTCATCGCCGCGCAAGCACAGGGTCCGGATCAACTGCTGAAACTCGCCGATGGCTGGTGCGCCGCGCTGGATCGGCAAAGCATGCGCTGCTCGATCTACGAACAACGCCCGCAAACCTGCCGCAAGTTTGCGATGGGTGGTGCCTATTGCATGGACGAGCGCCAACGCTGGGCGGGTCGACTGGTGCTGGGCAACTTGCCGGTGCCGGCGTTGACACCGTTCAACGAGCCGCTGGAAACACCTCACACATTGGTACCGGCGGCATAGCCCGAGGCCCAGGCCCACTGGAAGTTGTAACCGCCTAGCCAGCCAGTCACGTCCACCACTTCGCCAATGAAGTACAGGCCCGGCACGGATTTCGATTGCATGGTCGTCGATGACAGACCGTCGGTATCGACGCCGCCCAAGGTCACTTCGGCGGTGCGATAGCCTTCGGTGCCGCTGGCGACCAAAGGCCAGCGTTGCAGCAAGGCGGCCAGAGACGCTAGCTCGGGAGCGTTGTATTGGCGCAACGGTTTGCTGACCAGCCAGTGTTCGCACAGGCGCTGCGCGAAGCGTTTCGGCAGCAAATCGGCCAGCACCGTGCGCAGTTCGGCTGCCGGTCGCGCCTTGCGCAGCTCGGTCAACAACAACAGGGCATCCGCACCGGGCAACAGATCAAGCAGCAGCGGATCGCCAGGCTGCCAATACGATGAAATCTGCAAGACAGCCGGTCCGCTCACGCCGCGATGGGTAATCAGCATTTGGTTGCTGAACTGCTGGTCCTTGCAGTGCGCGGTGATCGGCAACGCGACACCACTCAGATCTTGCAAGCGCTCGGAATGCGTGCCGCTCAGCGTCAATGGCACCAATCCGGCGCGCGTGGGCAATACGCGATGGCCGAATTGACGGGCCAGCTCATAGCCGAATCCACTCGCTCCCATACTCGGAATCGACAAACCACCGCACGCGACCACCAGCGCCGGCGCGCTCACATCGCCTTGTTTGGTACTCACCTTGAAGCCATCGTCAACGCGCCGGACGCCGTCTACCGCGCAACTCACATCGACGCGCACGCCGGCATCGTTGCACTCGTCGAGCAGCATCTTGACGATCTGTTTGGAGGACTCGTCGCAGAACAATTGGCCGAGTTCTTTCTCGTGATACGCAATTCCATGGCGCTCGACCATGGTTATGAAATCTGCCGGCTTGTACCGCGCGAGGGCCGACTTGCAGTAGTGCGGATTGGCGGAAATGAATTGCGCGGGTGTGGTGCCGGTGTTGGTGAAGTTGCAGCGGCCGCCACCGGACATCAGGATTTTTTTGCCGCAGCGGTTGGCGTGTTCGATGATCCGCACGCGTTTGCCGCGGTGGCCGGCGGTCAGGGCGCACATCAGGCCGGCTGCGCCGGCGCCGATGATGATGAGGTCGGGGTTTTCGCTCACGCTGGGCGTGTGTCCTTTTGGTCGTCATTCCGGCGTAGGCCGGGGTTTGGCTTTCGCTTCACTCGCTTTAGTTTGGCTCTCCGCAATGTTTCGTCCGCCTCAGCGGCGGCCGAGTCACTTTTCTTTGCTTCGCAAAAGAAAAGTAACCAAAAGAAAAGCGACCCCGACGTGGCGCTCGCGATGAAGCCGCGAGTTCGCGGCGATTGGGAGGGGTTTTTGACAGTACATCCATGTACTGGCAAAAACGCACGCG
>JANNWF010000157.1:0-5170 GCA_031408455.1 Pseudoxanthomonas sp.
AAAAATCCATGCAATGACCAACGCTGGCAGAAAGCCAATCGCCAGCAGAATCACCACGCTGCGCGCCACCCATTCGGGTGCGCCGAACATCGGGAAAACGGTGCCCGCGACTTGGGTAATCAGCCAAGCGCCAACCAGATACAACCCGGCCATGCGGATGACGTTGCGGCGGCGCAGTTCCTCGATGAAGCTCATTGCGCAGCCTGCGCTTGCATGCGCGCCAGCATCGCCTTCAGCACAGGCTTGTAGTTGCCGATCACACTCAGGGACACGCCCTGGTTGGCGATCCAGAACCGTAGTTCCGGCAGGAGATTCGGGTCCTTCATGTAGCCGTCCAGAACCGCTTGCGCCTCGGCTTCGGAGATCGGCGACTCGCAATCCAGCAGTTGCTGTTCGGTCGGGGTGGGCTGCCTCCAGCACTTCGCCCATATATGGTCGGCGACCACCGAAGGCGTCAGCCCGCGCACGTGCTTGCGGTATTCCGGTTGCAGGTAGAACAGGTAATCGACGGCAGAACCGCTTTCGAGGTAGTAGTCGGATAGCGCATCGCGCAGCGTGTCGTCGCGGACCAGGCCCAGCTCGCCGCCACTGCGCATTTCCTGGTAGGTCGAATCCGAGGTCACCCATTGCCAGAGCTGGCTGGCCTGGTAAAACGCCAACACCGTTTTCCAGGCGGAGCCTTCCACCAGCTCTCCCGTTTCCGCGTAGTGGAGGGCAGCCTTGCCGTAAGCGTTCACCTGGGGCCAGAAGACTTCGCGGCGCTGGATTGATTGCTGGTCTGCCTCCAAATTGCCGCGGATACGGGCCAGGTAGGCCTGCGCCTTGACGTCTTCGGCGCGCCGTTCGTTCCAGTTCGCGGCCTCGATGCCCAGAAATACACCACTGACCAGCAGGACGAACTCGATCAGTATCGTCGTCCAGTTCTGGTCCTTCAGCGCTTGCGACAGGCGGCGCAGGATCATGGCAGTCTGGTCTCCTCGATTCGTGTCGCCAGCACATTGGCCTCTCCGCGCAGCTCGTTCATCAGAAACAAATGCCGGTTCGTGTAGAGCCAGTAGTTCTTCGCTGCGGCGAGCAAGCCCGCATTCTCGCCGAACAGCCGCGCCAGCTCTGCCGCTGGCAGGGCGTCGACTGGCGACAAGCCCGCCTGCTGTTGGGCATCGACCAGTTTCACCCGACTGATCTCCAGCGCATCCTCGAAGATCAGAACTTTGTCGATCGCTGCGTAATAGGACTGGATGGCACGCACCAGCGCGTCGTTGCGGATGACGCCGATGCCATCGTTGTTGACCAAGGTGTCATACGCCAATCGATTGCCATCAAGCGTGGTCAAGATGAACAGGGCGATACCGATGGTTTTACTGTCGTTCGCGTCGTAAGCCGGCACGTCAACGACCTGGATCTGGCCGCGGGCGGAATCGAAGGCGCTCGGAAGCTCCTTGCCGGTCGCAGTGCGCAGCAAGTAGCCCAACGCCGACATGCGCTGGGTGGAAACTCGATTGATCTCGTCGATTTCGACGATATCGCTGCGAACGTCTTCGGCGAGGCGTGACAAATAGGTCGCTTCGAGCGAGCGCTCAATCCGCTCTTCGTTCCAGTTCGCCACCTGGATGCCGATGAACACGCCAACCACGACGATCACCAGGTCGATCCAGATCGCAGTCCAGTTTTGCTCGCGGACGTGCTCGATGACGCGGCGCAGGATCATCGCGCGTTCTCCTTCCGAGTCATGGCGTGGGCGACCAGCCCGCGCGCTGCTGGATTTGCTTGTAGCGGGGATCGCTGCGCATCGCTGTCCAGACCGGGTCTTGGTTAAGCCAGAGCAGCCAGGAACCGACGCCGCTGCTGTCTTCGATTTCCTTGTCCAGCCACTCCAGCGCTTGGTCGCGTTCTCCCAAGGCTTCATACACCGCAGCGATCCGGTACTCGACCACGTGCTCACCGCGAGCGTCCCGAGCCAGCAACTCGCCCAGCAGTTCGCGCGCCTTTCCTTGCTGGCTGGCATTGGCATTGGCGTAGGCGAGCACGGCGATCCCGCCGGCATCCCCCGCGGGTAATTCCGTGACGGCCTGCACTTCGGCGACGAGCTTGTCGGCCGAGTTCTGTTCCGGCGTAGTTGGGCTTTCGATGACGGGTGATGGCTGCAGGGACGAGAGATCAGGGCATGCTGGCGTCGCCGAGCGCGGCAGCGCGGGCGTCTCCCCGATGAGGCACGCGAGCAGGAAGGCAGCGCCGCAGCGATGGATCGTTCTCATGTGCATGCTCGCAGTGGCAGATGGAGGTGGCAAATGGGATCGGGACTCGGATCGAAAACTGACGGCAAAGTGGCGGCGACCATCACCACAATGCACGCACTGACCCGATCCAACCCAGCCATACGGATGCCGTTGCGACGTTTGAGTTCCGCGGGCAGCTTCATGGCAACCCGTTGCCGTGCATCAGGGCCTCTCGACCGCGCACTCGCCCAATGCCTTCGCTTGTTTGATAAAGGCGGTATCAAACGTCTTCAGTGTCTCGTGGCCCTGACACAGGGCCAAATGCAGTGCGTCTGCAAAGTCCACGCCCTGCTGATGCCATGCGATGGCCTGCGAGAGGCGCGGGCCGTCGGTCACGGCCACATTCGGCAAGCCCAAGACCCGCTTGAACGCATCGCCGATGTCAGCCGGCGAAAGTCCAAAAGCAGCACGCAGCACCCATTCGGTCTCCAGCAAAACGGTCACGGGAACAAAGATCTGCGCGGTCGAGAACAGCGCCACGCTGGCCTTGTACTGGGCCGGGTTGTCGCCGGTCAGCAGGCGCACCAGCACATTGGTATCAACCGCGATCACGCCAGGCCCTCTGCATCGCCTCAACCAGAGCCGCCTTGATCTCGGCGTCGCTTCTGGCTGGCACCCTGGTCTTGAACATGCCGGCCACATCAGCGAGAACGGTCGCCTCGAACGGTGCCTTGGGCTTCAGAAGGACGCCGTCGCCGGTATCGATGACCAGGAAATCCAGCCCCGCCTCCCAGCGGTGCGCATTCCGCACAGCCTTGGGAATGATCACTTGGCCCTTGCTCGAAAGTCGGGTGGTTTCCATGTTTTCAGCTTAGGGTAAGACGAGCGTAAGACTATGTAGCGGTGCTCGATCCGTCAAGGCGCTTACTGTCGCATTGCAGCGGTGTGAAATACGACGCGGCTCTGCCCGGAGACGGGTTCTATGGCGCGGCACAGCAGCAAGCTTCACCCCCGAGGCCGTGCGGCCGAAGCGTCATTCGCAGCGATAGTCGCCGCTCGCGTCTTTGGTGCAATGCTCCGGCGCGCCGAACTCATCCCAGTACGTGGCGAGGCCGGTCTTGCGCAGGAAGTCGGGGAAGGCTGGCGACGCCCAGACCTCGGGAATCAGCCGGGTGCCCATCACATCACCGAGGAACACGGCGTCGTTCGACGTCGGGTGGTTGGCGAACGTGGTCAAGCCGCGATCAACCTCGCCGATGACCATCAGGGTCCACGGGATCAGGGCGTTGATGGGTGCCGGTGGATCGACAAGGTAGTCATCGACCATCCGCAGAGCCCGCGCGCGGGCATCGGCGTCGCCGACGCGCGCGTCGGCAATCAATTCCCCAGCCCCGGGCGGCAATCCGCCCCCCAGCCTGCTGACCATGTCCAGCGACTGCGTCATCGCCTTCGCCAAGTCGCCGCGCTTGAGTGCAATCCAGGATTCAACCAACCAACTCGCCTGCAAGCCAACCGCGTGCGCGCGCTCCATCACGCGCTCGGCGGATGCCAGATCGCCCTCGGACACCAGCAGTCGGGCGCGCCAGTTCAGTGCGTTGGGCAGCAAGGGATCGATCACAAGCGTGCGCTCGAGCCCGCTTTCGCAACGCGCGGTATTGCCGGTATTGCATTGCAGCAGTGCCGACCAGAAATTGGCGGTGACATCGGAGGCGTCAAGCTGCAGTGCGCGTTCGTATGCCGCATGGGCCTCGCCGTAACGACGCGCTCCCTGATGCACGACGCCTTGCACCGCGTAGGGCTCGGCGAGCTTCGGGTTCAGCCGCAAGGCCTGCTCGGCGTGATCGTGGGCCTTTGCGACCCGGCTGGCATACCGATCCGACCCTCCCGAACCGGCGAGTACGTAATACAGCGTCGCCAATCGAGAGTGCGCACGGGCGAACTGCGGATCCCGCTGCAGCGTCTGCTCCAATGCCTCGATCGCCTCCTCGTAGCCCGTATTGTCGCGGCGGTTGAACACATCGGTGGCGCGCAGGTACGCCGCGTAGGCATCCGGATCGCGGGTACCGACATCGACCAACCGACCCTGTTGGCCGGCGTTCAGCGCCACCTTCAGCTCGCTGGTGACTTGCTGGGCGATCGTCTCTTGCAGCGCGAAGATGTCGGCATCGGTGCCATCAAACGTCTCCGACCACATCTCCACACCATCGCTGACCCTGAGCAACTTGGCGCTGATGCGCAGCCGCTCGCCTTGCTTGCGTACCGAGCCCTCCAGTACATGCGCCACGCCCAGCGTCGAGCCAATCGCTGCCAGCGGTTCGTTGCGACCCTTGAAGTAGAACGACGAGGTGCGCCCGGCGACCTTCAGGTCCTCGATTTTCGCCAAGGCATTCAAAATCTCCTCGGCCACGCCATCGGAGAAGTACTCCTGATCCTTTGCCTGACTGAGATCGGCGAAGGCGAGCACGGCGATGGATTTGGGGTCGATGGATTTCGGATCGATGGGTTTGGAGTTGAGCGCATCTTGCCCTTCGGCGGCGATTGCACCGACCTGAGCACCAGCAGCGACCTGCCCGTTCGCCGCCTGCTGAATCGTCGCCTCACCATCCACCTCCCGCGCCGGCACCAGCACGAACTTGTCGACGGCGAAATACCCCAAGGCCAGCAGCGCCACGATCAGCAGCATTCGATCCATCCGCCGCGCAGTCTGCGGGGTCAGCGATTGCGCAGCTTCGATCTCACTCTCACGCTTCAAGCCCTCCGGCGTCAGCTCAAAAATCCCTGCAATGACCAACGCTGGCAGAAAGCCAATCGCCAGCAGAATCACCACGCTGCGCGCCACCCATTCGGGTGCGCCGAACATCGGGAAACCGTGCCCGCGACTTGGGTAATCAGCCATGCACCGACCAGATACAGCCCGGCCATACGGATGACGTTGCGGCGTTTGAGTTCGGCGA
>JANNWF010000158.1:0-16979 GCA_031408455.1 Pseudoxanthomonas sp.
CCGGTGCATGTGGTCGACAAAGCTACCAAGCTCGAAACCTTGTTCGACCGCATCCAGGTCATCGATACCCGTTTTGAGGTGCTGCTGCGGGATGCTGAAATTGCGTTGCTGCGCGGCCAATTGTCGGATGCCGATTACACAACGCGAGTAGCTCAGTTGCGCGCAGATCGTGAAACCGTGCGCGCAAGCAACAAGGGCGGCGAGTTCATGAGTGATGGGGCGGTGGCCGAAATCGAGCGGATTTCGAAACATCAGTGGCGCGGTATCGATGGCGAGACGCATCCGCTGTTGAATGCCGAGGAGACAATGAATTTGAGTATCCGCCGCGGCACCTTGAATGACGCCGAGCGCGAGATCATCAACTACCACATCGTCAGCACCATCCGCATGTTGGAGGCGCTGCCGTGGCCGCCGCACTTGAAGAAAGTGCCGGAGTACGCCGGTGGTCATCACGAGCGCATGGACGGCAAGGGTTATCCACGCGGACTGACGCGTGAGCAAATGAGCGTACCTGCGCGCGTGATGGGTATTGCGGATGTGTTTGAGGCGCTCACCGCTTCGGATCGCCCTTACAAATCGGCCAAGACCTTGTCGGAGTCGATCCAGATTCTGGGCCGCATGAAGGTCGGTAACCACATCGACCCGGATCTTTTCGATGTGTTTTTGCGTGAGCGTGTGTACCTCACCTATGCACAGCAGTTTCTCGACCCCAAACAGATCGACCTCATCGATTGGCATCACGTGCCCGGCGTCGATGCAGAACTGGCGGCTTTCCTGATCGCCACCGACGACGCCGCCTAGTCGCGTTGCAGACACGCGCGTTGATCCAATGACGAAGCGGGTCTTGATTCCACTGCCTGATCACGACTTCGATACCACCGAGGTGGCGGTACCTTGGCAGCACTTGTCCAACGCTGGCTTTGAGGTGATGTTTGCCACCGAGTGTGGCGTGATCGCGCAATGCGATCCGTTGCTGTTGACCGGCGTGGTGCTCGGCCAGTTGGGTGCCGACGCAGCGGCCAAGCATGCGTATCAACAGATGCTCGAATCGCCTGCATTTCGGCAACCACAGCGATGGGCTGATATCGATGTGAGCCAGTTCGACGCCTTGCTGCTGCCCGGCGGCCACGCGCCGGGCATGCGGCAGTACTTGGGCAGTGCGCAATTGCAGCAGCAGGTCGCCCGCTTTGCGGCCTTGAATCGGCCCATCGCGGCGATTTGTCATGGTGTGTTGCTGCTGGCGCGAGCGCGCGATCCCGATTCTGGTCGCAGTGTGTTGCATCAGCGTCGTACCACCTGTCTGCCGAAGTACATGGAAGCCTTGGCGTTCGGGCTGACGTTCTGGCGTCGCGGCCGCTACTACCGCACCTATCCCGCCTATGTGGAAGACGAAGTCAAAGCTGCGTTGAAGTCGCCGCGCCAGTTTGTCCGTGGCCCGCTGACTTTGGGTGCGCGTGGCAGTGAAACCGATGATCGTGCCGCTTTCGTTGTTGAAGATGGCAACTATGTGTCGGCACGCTGGCCGGGTGACGCGCATCTCTTGGCGCGCAAGCTGCTACAGCGATTGGCATGAGCTGCGCGTCTATGGCGAAATCCGCCATCTGTCTGATACCGCCCCCTGAAAGCGAGTCTCGCCAGTTGATTTGGCTGAAACGGCCATTAGAATGTCGTATCCGCCACTCCCGGCCCTGAGCGCGCAGTCGCATTCTTTGCTCACCCGCTACCGGGTAACCTTTGGAGCCACCCATGAACACTTCGAACACTCTTTCTTCCCGCATCGTCCTGGCCGCGTTTGCCGCGCTGGTCGCCAGCTCAGCGTCGGCCACGCAGCAAGAAAGCGCGCTCGACCCGGTCTACATCGCCGGCAGCCAGTACACCGCGATGTTGCAGCCGCAGCTGCATAGCTGGACCTTGTCGCCGCAGATTGGTGCCGATATCGAAATTCGCAGTGACGCGCCGTGCCCGCACCAAGTGGTGCCGAGCAAGGGCTTGTGGATGATCGGCCACGCGGAAGATGGCAGCATCGAATTGATCGCGCCATCCGCTACTTTGCTGCCGGAAGGCCATAGCGGTCGGATCGCCTTGCGCAGTTGCGAGTCTGCCAGCGACGCCGCCGCCGGCCCGGCCTTCGGCGTCCCTGAGCGCGTGTTGGAAATTCTCGCCACTCACAGCGGCGCTGTGCTGGTCGATGGCTAGTCTGGTCGATGGCTAAGTCGCCTTCAGCAGCAGTCGTCGAGACGCCGCGCAGCGAACGCCCAACGGCGCTGCTGCGCGGCGAAGCCGCCGAGATCGGCAGTGCCGAGGCGTTGAAAAGTGCGGTTCGCACGGCTGCTATCGCCCGCGAACCGCGTCTGTTCACGCTCGGATTGCTGGCGATGGATGGGGTCATCCTGTCCAGCTTGGCGGGCCCGATCGACACCCTGCGCATCGCTCAAAAGCTGGCGCTTCTGCACGATCCGACCACCTCGCTGCGCTTCAATGCACAAGTGATTGGCGCGCGCCAGCAATCGCATCTGGGTTGCTCGGGCGGCCTCCGACTCGAAGGCGTGATCTGTGGCGGCAACGACCCCGATGTGTTGCTGGTGCCTGGTTTCATGCATGGCAGCGCCGACGACATTGTCCGCACCTTGAACGCAATGGGACCGGAAATTGAGCTCATCCGCGCCATGCACGCGCGCGGCGTGACCATCGCCAGCACCTGTTGTGGCGCTTTCATGCTGGCCGAAGCCGGTCTTTTGGACGGCCGGCGAGCGACGGTGAGCTGGTGGCTGGACGCGGTATTTCGCGAACGCTATCCGCGCGTGCAATTGGATGCGGATGCGATGCTGATCGAGGATGGCTCAGTCGCCACTACGGGTGGCAGCAGCGCGGTGATCAACTACGTCCTCAGGCTAATCAGCCGTGTCGGCGGCGAAGACCTCGCCCAACTCACCTCGCGTCTGTTGCTAGTGGATCGCGAACGCAACAGCCAAGCGCCCTACGTCAGCATGGCGCTGCGCGAGCGGCCTCGGCATACCCTGACCGAAAAGGCCGAGCGCTACATCAACGAAGCACTGCACGGTGAGATAAGCGTCGGCGTGCTGGCCGAGCATTGCGGCACTTCCGAGCGCAGTCTGCACCGGCATTTTCGTGCGCACTTCGGAGTCAGCCCGCTGGAGCATATCCAGCATCTGCGAGTGGAGCGCGCCAAGGCGATGTTGGAATCCACCTTACTAAGTTTTGATGAGATCGTCGGCCGCTGCGGCTATAGCGACGTGTCCAGCTTCCGCAAGCTGTTCAAACGGGCGACGACAATGACGCCGCAGGACTACCGCGAACGGTTTCGACTGCGGCCGCATTAGGTCGCCGAGGCCTGTTGCCCTTGTAGAGCCGACCGAGCGAAGCAAAGGCGTTCGCGCGCAGCGCGCGAACTTGCTCGGCTGAGTTGAAGGCGTAACGCCGAGAGCAGCGCAGCAAGCTCCGCTCTACCAGAGCGCAGGCTTTGCTGTTGCAGAGCCGACCGAGCGGAGCGAAGGCTTACGCGCGCAGCGCGCGAACTTGCTCGGCTACTTTTCATCGATGCAACGCCGACCCGCCTTCAAAGGCGAGCCGGCGTCATCCATCGCAAATCAGCGGTTGCCGCTGACTGGCCGCGGATTGCGTTGGTTGCTGCTCGGGCTGCCACCACGACCGGCGTGACCGGCCGCATGACCGCTACGCGGTGCACCGGCATGCGGACGCCGTTGATGACCACGCGGGGCTGGGCGTGAGCCCGGCTCCTGACGACCAGCGGCGGTCATCCGCAGCGGATGGTTCGGGATGAAGCCAGCGATTTCGACCTTCTCGATATCCGCGCCGATCACGCGCTGAATGTCGCGCAACTGACCGGATTCCTCGGCACACACCAGCGAGATCGCCAAGCCATCGGCGCCGGCACGACCGGTACGACCGATGCGATGCACGTAGTCCTCGGCGACCATCGGCAAGTCCAGATTGATGACGACCGGCAACTGGTCGATATCGATGCCGCGCGCGGCAATGTCGGTGGCAACCAGAATCGTGATCTTGCCGGACTTGAAGTCGGCCAGTGCACGGGTACGCGCGCCCTGACTCTTGTTGCCATGGATGGCGGCGGCGCGCAGGCCCGCTTGCTCAAGGATCGCGGTTACGCGGTCAGCGCCGTGCTTGGTACGGCTGAACACCAAGGTTTGCCGACGGCTGTCTTCGCACAGCAAGTGCAACAGCAGGTCACGCTTCTTGGCCGAATCGACCGGGTGCAGCAAGTGGCGCACGCGCGGCGCGGCGGAGTTGCTGGGCGTTGCCTGCACTTCCACCGGGTTGCGCATGAACTGCTGCGCCAGCGCTTTGATTTCCGGCGCAAAGGTGGCCGAGAACAGCAGGGTTTGCCGATCCGTCGACAGCTTCTGCAGGATGCGCTTGATGGCTGGCAAGAAGCCCATGTCGAGCATGCGATCGGCTTCGTCGAGGATCAGGGTCTTGATCTGGGTCAGATCCACGCTGCCGCGCTGGATATGGTCGATCAGTCGGCCCGGCGTGGCGACGATGATGTCGACGCCGCGACGCAGCGCGTCGACCTGCGGCTGCATGCCCACGCCACCGAACACGGTGGTGCTACGCAGATTCAGGTGACGGCCATAGGTACGCAGGCTGTCATTAACTTGCGCGGCCAGCTCGCGGGTCGGGGTCAGGATCAGCGCGCGCGAACGCCGCTGCGGAGTAGCATCGGCGGCCAAACGCTGCAACAGCGGCAGGCCAAACGCGGCGGTCTTGCCAGTGCCGGTCTGTGCGCCGGCGAGAAGATCACGACCAGCCAACACGATTGGAATCGCGGCGGCCTGAACTTCGGTAGGAACGGTGTAGCCAGCGTCAGCAAGCGCGCGCAGCAAAGCGGGCGACAAGCCCAAGGTGTCGAAAGACATGAATATTTTCACTATTTTTTGGACCGCTGCGCTCCCAAATCGCGCTGCTGGTCAGAGTTGTCGGCGTCGGCGAATGCCGGTGCAGCCGGAGGTCACGTCGAAAACCGTACGGTATGGAGACTGACGCGTAGGGCAGGTAACGGCCTTGGCGTCGGCGATTCCTTGAGGGAATACGCGAGAGGCGACGTAAACAACCGGCGAACTCTACTTGATGCATTGCACAATAGCGAATGGGGCTGATCTGCTTGGTTCAGATTGGGGGTGAAGCGGCGCGCTTGCAAACCGAAGGTTTGCGCGCCGCTGACCGAGCGAAGCGAAGGCGGCTGCGTAGCAGCTGACCGAGCGAAGCGAAGGCGGCTGCGTAGCAGCTGACCGAGCGAAGCGAAGGCGGCTGCGTAGCAGCCGACCGCCCGAGCGCTACGCGCGAGGGCCGGAGGACTCCGAAGTGGAACCAAGCGCGTCAGTCAACGCCGCCTCATCAGCCTCATCATCAACGCCACCCCCAATCCCCAAACGCCATTCAGCAGCAGCGCGCCGACTATCAATTTCGGATAGCCGCCGCTGGCGACCACCATGCCCTTCATGGGAAATACGATGGCAAGCGCGACTGCACTCGGAAGAATTGCTCCCCACAGCGTGGCCAGCAGCCAGTGCTTAACGCCGCTGGCCCGCTTGATCAACAGCCACAGCAGACACCCCCAAAGCCCACCGAAAAACGCCAGCGACAGCACTGATGGGACGCCCAACGGCGGCACCGGGCTCATGTTCCACGCCGGGTTGGGCACCACGCCTGCCATATGCAGCAGTTGAAACACGCCTTGGTGAAACACCAAGGTCGCGATGAAACCGGCGATAAAGGCGCGAATGTAAGTGGCCATACCATTGTCCTGACTGAAATCGCTGCTGATCCTAGCAGTCGCTAAGTGCCGCCGGGCGACGCTTGCTGCGCGCCGCTTCCGGCTCAGCTAGGCTTTCCTCATCCTCCGTAGCGAATCCTTGTATGCCTTCGTTCGATATCGTTTCTGAAGTGGATCATCACGAGCTGACCAACGCGGTCGATCAGGCGCGGCGCGAACTCACCACGCGCTTTGATTTTCGCAATGTCGAGGCCAGTTTTGATTCGGATGAAAACGTGGTCACCATGAGCGCGCCCAGCGAGTTTCAGCTAACCCAAATGCTCGACATCCTGCGTGCCCGCATGATTGCCCGCAGCATCGATGCGCGCTGTCTGGAGGTCGGCGAGGCCGAGATCAACCTCGCCCGCGCGCGCCAGAAAGTCACCGTCAAACAAGGCATCGAACAGCCGCTGGCAAAGAAGATCGTCGCCGCGATCAAGGCCGCCAAGTTGAAGGTCGAGGCGCAGATCAACGGCGACAAGTTGCGTATCAACGGCAAGAAGCGCGACGACTTGCAGGCCGCGATGGCGTTGATACGAAAAGGCGATTTCGAGTTGCCGCTGCAGTTCGACAATTTTCGGGATTAGCCGGAGTGAGCACAGCCGCCGATCTGATTCTGCGTGACGCCGACAGCACCGACATCGATGCGTTAGCCAATTTTGCAATCGCGATGGCATGGGAGACAGAGCACAAGCGTTTGGACCCTGACACCGTCCGTCGCGGCATTGCCGTCGTCATCGCCGAGCCCATTCGCGGGCGCTATTTCATCGCCGAGCGCGCCGGCGAACGCGTGGGAACCTTGATGCTCACTTACGAATGGAGCGACTGGCGCTGCGCCGATTGGTGGTGGATCCAGAGCGTCTACATCGTTGAGTCGGCGCGCCGCAGCGGCGTGTTTCGCGCCCTCTACCAACACGCGCATGCGCTGTGCGCAGCCGCGCCGAACGTCTGCGGACTGCGTCTGTACGTGGAGCGGGACAACCAGCGCGCGCAAGCGACTTACGCGGCACTGGGAATGCAAGACGCAAGTTACTTGGTATTCGAGCAGGGACTGCCGTGGCTAGCCGAGGTCGTGCGCAAGTCTGACTAGGGTCTTGCGTCCGCGCTCACGCCGCGGCGAAGGAAGCGCCGAAGAACTCCAGCGTCCGCCGCCACGCCAACGAAGCCGCCTCGGGCGCATAGCGCGCTGCGCTGGAGTCGTTGTGGAAGCCATGCTGGGTGCCGGGATACATGTGCAGACTGTAGGCAGCCTTCGCCGCATCCAGCGCTTGCCGGAAGGCCGGGATGCCATCGTTGATGCGCGCATCCTCACCCGCGTAGTGCATCGCAAGCGGAGCTTTCACTTTGGCGATATCGGCCGCTTCCAGCGCCGAACCGTAGAAACACACGGCAGCCGCCACAAACTCGGGATGCGCACTCGCACAGCGCAGCGCAACTCCCCCGCCATAGCAAAACCCGACGCTCGCCACCTTGCCGGTGCAGGCTTCGTTGGCCGCCAACCACGGCACACCGGCGATTACGTCGGCATCAATCGTGACGCGGTCGGTTGCGGCAAACAGATTGCGCGCCGCCTCCTGGTCGATCGGGGCGCCGCCTGCCACGCTGAGGCCATCAGGCGCCAAGGCCACATAACCCGCTAGCGCCGCACGTCGTGCGACGTCTTCGATGTGCGCGTTCAAGCCACGATTCTCGTGGATCACCAGCACGCCTGGCAGCTTCCCTTGGCTTGCCGCGGGTCTGGCGAAGTAGCCGCGCACCCGGCCTTTGCTGCCGGGATAGCTGACATAGCCCACAGTCAGCCGGGCGTCATCAGTGGGCACTTGTTGTGCGGCGGCGTAGTTGGGCTCGATCAAGGGCAGCAGCGCACTGGCAGCGGCAGCAGAGCCAGCGATGCCCGCCAGCCGGCGCACGAAATCGCGACGCGGCATGCTGCCGTGGATGTAGTCGTTGTAGAGGCTGATGACGCGCGGATCCATGCTGTACTTCCTTGGCTTGAAATCCGCCAGAGGCTGACAAACGGGATGCGGTCGCTACGTGAATTGCGTTGCTTGGTCAGAAGCTTACGGCTCTACTGTAGCGACGGCCTGAGCATGATTGCGGGATCTTCATGCGCCGCCACCGGCACCAGCGCGCTGGCCACACCGTGCGCGGCCAAGATCGCCCGCAACTGACGCGTACGCATGATCGAATGCTTGAGCACGCTCGGATCGGCGTCGTCAGCATTGGCTGGCAGCTGCGCGATACGCACTTCCCCGGCCCGATACACAGCCAGTGGTTCACCTTCCTCTCGCAGCCACTCCTCGCTGGCAGGTGCCAACAAAGCCGCTTCGATCAAGTGCCAGCAGCCGGCCAGTCCAGCGTGGTCGTACTGCATTGCAATCATCGCGGCGAGGTCATGCACGCTCAGCCAACGCGCGTGCTCCAACTGCACGCCAAACGCGGCTTGGCAGTCCAGCGCGGTTTGCGCGCCCGCCATGCCGACATCCATCAACGTCGCTTCCATGCGTTGACCAATGGCTTGCACGTCTCTTGATTCGCCCACCAACGCGAACGGCAATAACCGCAACAAGCCACCCGCCAAACTCGCCTCGGGCTGCAATGCCGGTGCCGGCATTCGACCACTCTGGGCGCCAAATCCAATCATCCGCCCGCCACGTCGGCCGGGCGCGCTGCCGCTTAACTCAGCCAGTGCGGCGTGCACCGGCCAACCCGGTCGCAGCAGTTCGGCGGGGTCGAACAAGGCGCAGGCGATACCAGCGTCCAGCGCCTCGACGCCCGGTAACAGGCGGCGCAGGTCGTCGCCTAGCGATTCGGTCAAGCCATCCGCTGCATCGCGGTCCAAGGTGATCGAGCCGGCCGGGCCATCGGCAGAAATTTCCAGCGCGAGTGCGCCGAGGCAGTGCAAGGTGGCGGGCATGGACAGAGGACGTCGGCAACGGGATCGATAACGTACCACCGCACTTCCGACGTATAGCCCAATTGCCCGCGCCTTCGATGCATTTCCCTAGCCTGCTTCGACTCGAGTTCCGCGGTGCAGCAGAGCTTTGGAGACCTTGCAAGCGGGCCGCTGGGTGATTGGCACGCCGGATGTGCCGCCATCGGACCGTCGGGCTGAGCGCGGACGCGGAGCGACTTGTCGCAACGCCCGTTGCGGCACCGACAGACTGCTTGCCTGCGCTATGATCGAATGCCCCTCCGCGACCCCGAGTCAAGCGCGCCCATGAACACTCCTCGCCAGGTCCGTCCGGTCGCCATTTTGGGCGGCGTGCGCATCCCATTCTGCCGCAACAACACGGCCTATTCCGACGTTGGCAACTTGGGCATGTCGATACGCACGCTGGGCGCCTTGGTCGAAAAGTTCGAATTGCACGGTAAAGTCTTGGGCGAAGTCGCGATGGGTGCGGTGCTCAAACACTCATCGGATTGGAACCTCGGCCGCGAGGCAACGTTGTCGTCGGGACTGTCGCCAATGACGCCCGGTATCACCCTGCAGCGCGCCTGCGGCACCAGATTGGATACGGTCATCACCGTCGCCAACAAGATTGCGCTGGGGCAGATCGAGGCCGGCATCGGCGGTGGTTCGGATACAACATCGGACGTTCCGATCGCGGTCAACAAGCGCCTGCGTCGACGCCTGTTGGACGCCAACATGGCACGCAGCGCGGGCGGCCGTCTGCGCGCCTTGAAGGGTTTTGCGTTTCGCGAGCTGACACCGGAATTTCCCGGCGTTGGCGAGCCAAGAACCGGCAAGAGCATGGGCGAGCATTGCGAGTTGATGGCCAAAGCATGGGCTATTGATCGCTTGGCGCAGGATCAATTGGCATTCGAATCGCATCGCAAGGCCGCCGCCGCGTTTGAGCGCGGCTTTTATGCCGATCTGGTGGTCCCGTTTCGGGGCGTCGAGCGCGATAACATCTTGCGACCCGACACTACAGTCGAAAAGCTGGGCGCTTTGAAGCCAGCCTTCGATCGCAGCTCTGGTCAGGGCACGCTGACCGCTGGCAATTCCACGCCCCTGACCGACGGTGCTTCCGCCGCCTTGCTGGCGTCCGATGAGTGGGCGAAAGCCAACGGCCATCAGCCGCTGGCCTACCTAGTCGATTCGCAGGTCGCGGCGGTGGATTTTGTCCACGGCGAAGGGCTCTTGATGGCACCGGCGTGGGCGGTAGCGCAGCTATTGGCGCGCAACGGGTTGACCTTGCAGGATTTCGATTTCTACGAGATCCACGAGGCGTTTGCGGCGCAGGTGCTGTGCACTTTGAAGGCCTGGGAGTCGGCCGATTTCTGCCGCGACAAATTGGGACTGGACGCGCCGCTGGGCAGCATTGATCGCGAGCGATTGAACGTGGTCGGCTCGTCGCTAGCAGTCGGCCACCCGTTTGCCGCCACTGGCGCACGCTTGGTCGCCACCGCGGCCAAATTACTGCAGGAAAAAGGCAGCGGTCGCGCGCTGATTTCGGTGTGCACCGCCGGCGGCATGGGTGTGACCGCGATTCTGCAACGCTGAGGCGCGATCTAACTCGCCGCGTAGGATCGAGCGTAGCGAAGGCGTGGTTGCGAAGCAGCCGAACGGCGGACGGCGCGATAACCGTCCTCAAACCAGCACGCAGCCCGGCCCCGCTCGTCATCCCGGCGAACGCCGGGATCCACTCGCCCTCGTCGCGCTTTCAAGAGCTGGATTCCGGCGTTACTCGGGTGATTTCGCCGTCTGGCGTGCTCGATCATCGGCCTCGAAAATGGCCTGGAGATCGCGCAGCGCGTCTTGCGTCGTTGATACCAACGCGGCTTCGTCGTCGTAGAACAGATGTTGTTCGCGTAGCAACGCCTCGTCGCTCAAGCGGAACTGCTGCGCCCGCTGGGCGGCTTGATCGGCCGGAATGCCGAGTGCCTGCATCACCTGTTCCGCCATTTCCAGCGAACTGCCAAAAGTCTCGCGCACCACGCCGTCGACATTGAAGTCCATCAGCTTGAAGGCATGCTGGCGATTGCGCGCGCGCGCGAACACCTTCAAATGCGGAAACAAGCGCTTGACCACGCGCGCGGTGCGGATATTGGCTTCCGGGTCATCGGTCGTAAGCACGAACACCTCGGCGCGATCCGCATGCGCCGCGCGCAGCAGCTCGGGGCGCGCCGGATCGCCGAAGTAGATCTTGCTGCCGAAGCGCCGCGACAGGTCCACTTGCTCGGCGCTGTTTTCCAGCGCCGTAAACGAGATGTGCTGCGCTCGCAGCAAGCGACCGACGATCTGACCCATGCGTCCGAAGCCGGCAATGATCACCCGCGAATGCTCGTCGCCGATGGTATCCGCCTCGCGCTTCGGATCTCGCGCCACTACCGGCAAACCGCGATCCAAAGCCAGCAACAACAGCGGCGTGGCGGCCATCGACAGGCCGACGACGACCACTAGCTGATCGCGCAAGGAGGCCTCGATCAAGCCGAACTTGAAACTCTCCGCAAACACCACGAAGGCGAACTCGCCGCCCATCCCCAACACCGCCGCCAAACTCAATGATGAGCGTCCGCTCAATCCCGCCGCGCGACCCAGGCCGAACAGCAGCAAGGCCTTTATCCCCAGCAGTCCCAGCACGGCGAGCGCTATCGGCAAGGGATCGCGGGTGACCAGATTGAGATCGACGCTCATGCCGACGGCGATGAAAAACAGCCCCAGCAGCAAACCCTTGAACGGATCGATATGCGATTCCAGCTCGTGGCGGAATTCGGAATCCGCCAGCAGAACGCCGGCGAGGAAAGCACCCAAACCCATGCTCAAGCCCGCCCAGGCCATCAACCAAGCAGTGCCTACCACCACCAACAATGCGGTTGCAGTGAACACTTCGGCGGTGCGCGCGCGTGCGACCACGCGAAACACGTGCCGCAACAGCACGCGGCCGCCGATGACCACCGCCGCAATGGTCAGCACCGCTTTGCTCACCGCCGCCCAACCCAACGCAGTACCGGCATCCGCGCTACTGCCGAGTAGCGGAATCGCCGCCAACAACGGGATCGCGATGATGTCTTGAAACAACAGGATGGCGAACGCCAAGCGCCCGTGCGAGGCAGTGAGCTCCTTGCGTTCGGCTAACAATTGCAAGCCAACCGCCGTCGATGACAGGGCCAGGGCCATGCCGATGATCACCGCCGCCGCCCCGCCCACCACCCACATCGCGAGCACGCCGCCGACAGCAAGCGTCGACAACAGCACCTGCAGCGCCCCAATCCCAAACACCTGCCGCCGCATCACCCACAACCGCGCCGGCGACAGCTCAAGGCCGATGACGAACAACATCATCACCACCCCGAACTCGGATGCCGCCAACACGCTTTTCGGGTCCGGCACCAAGCCCAGCATGTTCGGCCCGATCACCACACCCGCGACCAGAAATCCCAATACCGCGCCAAGCCCCAGCCGTTGAAACAACGGCACGGCGATCACCGCCGCAAGCAGGAAAACCAGAACCAGATCGAGAACGCCGTGGCTGTGCATGGCGGGATTATCTACTGAATGGAGGGGTGGGTTGGGTGGCCCGCCATGTATGCGCTAGTGGGTTTTCGCGCGGCCCTTTTGTCAGCGGTCCGAGGGCTTTGGTTGTGATTTTGGCAAACGGTGGAATCCTACTTCCCCCTTCATTCACCCATAGTTGACTCTACGCAAGGCTTTCTCCGCCGCTGTGGGCGAACGAAGCATGCGACTAGCTAACTCAGTGCCATCTACCGAGGAAATGCGCCCGCTATGACCGCAGCACCTGTCTCCCCGTTGCTCGCATTGCAGGGTGCCACCCAAATGCGTGACGGCTTCGCCAATTACCACGCCCGTTTTTCCAGCGTCACCCAACGTGCCAAGCGACGCTTCGAGACCCGCGACTGGGCCGGCGCGCGTGCCGATGCGGTGGAGCGCATCGAGTTGTACGACCGCTGCATGAGCGAGACATCTACGCGCCTTGAGTCGCTGTTGGCCGACGCCGCGATGGATCGGGCCTTGTGGAATCAGATTCGCGACACTTACGCCGGCTTGATCGGACCGCTGCTCGATCAAGAGCTGTACAAGACATTTTTCAACACCCTGACCCGGCGCTTTTTCAAGACCCGCGGCGTCGACCCCGACATCGAATTCGTCGCCTTGGACATCGAACCGACGGACCGCATCACGCACCCGGTCGGCCGCCATGTCTACGCTGCTTCGGGCAAGCTGCCGGACTTGTGCCGCCGCGTGCTGGCGGACTATCCCTTCGCCACCCCGCACGCCAATGCCGATGCCTGCGCGGCCGCCATGGCTGCCTCGCTGGAGCAGCAACTGGCGGCGTGGGGTGCCCGCCCCGTGCGCGCGCTTGAGCTGCTGGAAACCGTGTTCTATCGCGAGCGTCGCGCGTACCTCGTTGGCCGCGTGTTTGGCGAGGATCACTACGCGCCCTGCGTGATCGCCTTGCTCAATGATGAAGACGGCATTCGCGCCGATGCGGTGCTCACCCGCCGCGAACACATCGCCGTTTTGTTCGGCTACACGCGCAGCTATTTCCATGCCGACCTGGCCACGGTGGGCGACACCGTAGTGTTTCTGCGCACCCTGTTACCAAGCAAGCCCATCGATGAGATCTACACCATTCTTGGCCGCGCCAAGCAAGGCAAGACCGAACGCTATCGGCACTTCTTTCGCCACTTGGGCGGCCGTACGGATGAGGCCTTTGTGCACGCCGACGGCGAGCGCGGCATGGTCATGCTGGTGTTCACCCTGCCGTCGTATCCGCTGGTGTTCAAGCTGATCCGCGACAAATTTGCGTATCCAAAAAACATGGCGCGCAGTGAGGTGCAGGCGAAGTACCGGCTGGTCTTTCATCATGACCGCGTCGGTCGCTTGGTGGACGCACAGGAGTTCCGTCATCTGCGCTTTGCCAAGCAGCAGTTCGAGCCAATCCTGTTGCAGGAATTGCTGCAGGCGTGTCACGAGTCGGTCATCGAGGATGGGGATGACCTGGTGGTCACCCACTGTTATGTCGAACGCCGCTTGCGACCGTTGAATCTCTACATCAAGGAAGCCACCGAAGCGGCGGCGCTACGCGCGGTGCTCGATTACGGCCAATCGATCAAGGATCTCGCGCGCAGCAATATCTTCCCGGGTGATTTGCTGCTGAAGAACTTCGGTATTTCACGTACCGGGCGGGCGATCTTCTACGACTACGACGAGTTGTGTCTGGTCACCGAATGTCGCTTCCGGGCGCTGCCCAGCGCGCGCCACGACGACGAGGAAATGCATCACGGCGCCTGGTTTCATGTCGACGACAATGACGTTTTCCCGGAGCAGTTTCCGCGCTTTCTGGGCTTGAATGTCCATCAACGCACTGCTTTGCTGGCAGCACATGGCGAGATTTTCGACGTGCGCTGGTGGCTGGATGTGCAGCAGCGTTTGCGTGGCGGTGGCTACGCCGATGTGCCGCCATATCCCGACAACGAACGCCTGGGTGTCAGCCACGTCGCCACTGGCAAGACGCTAACGGGTGCTGTGCTAGATTCCGCGACCTTCCCCATTTCGGAGTCCGACGGATGATTCGTACCTCTCTCGCCCTTGCCCTGACACTCGCGCTCTCCGCCTGCGGCACCCAGACCGATGCGCCAACCGTTGCCGAGACCACGCCAGCTCCGGCCGCAGCACCGGTGCAGGAGCCGGTCGCGCCACCACCGATGGCCGAGCCCGCCGCAAGCAGCGATCAGGCGCTGGCCGCAGTGATCGCCGGCAGCTGGCGGACGCCTGAGTTTGTTGCTCGCGATGCCTGGCGGCACCCGGCCGAAACATTGGCGTTTTTCGGAATTGCCCCAAGCCAGACGGTGATCGAAATCACCCCTGGCGGCGGCTGGTACTCCGAGATTCTCGCCCCATACGCAAAGACGGACGGCCGTTACGTCGCTGCCATCGTCGACGAGACGAAAGTGGAGAGCGAAGGCGGCCGCAAGTACTACAGCGAGAGCAACAAGGCGCTGCGTGACAAGTTCGCCGCCAGCCCCGACCAGTTCGGCTCCGCAGAACTGGTTGCCTTCGACTCCGCAGCTCCGCAGTTTGGCGAAAACAATAGCGCCGACTTGGTGCTGACCTTCCGCAATGTGCACAACTGGATGGGCAAGGAAGGCCAAGCTCAAGCGATGTTCAATGGCTTCTTCAACGTGCTGAAGGCGGGTGGTGCGCTCGGCGTGGTCGAACATCGCGCTAACGCCGACGTACCCGCTGGCGACAAGAGCGGCTATGTCAGCGAAGCCCAGGTCATCGCCATGGCTGAAGCTGCCGGATTTGTGCTGGAGGAGAAGAGCGAGATCAATGCCAACCCCGCCGACACCAAGGACCACCCTAACGGCGTCTGGACCTTGCCACCGGTTTCGCGTTTGCCGGAAGGCGATGATGGCGCCAAGTACAAGGCGATTGGTGAGTCGGACCGGATGACGTTGCGGTTTCGCAAGCCAATCGCGACTGACGCGGTCGATCCTTCTGCTGGCAGCTGAGTCAATTCACGAGCAAGACTCGTGACGGCGTGATTACCCCTGAAATTCAGTGGTCCTGGTACTTTCCAGGGGTCACGCAGGGATGATTCAGAGGGGCGTGCCGGGCTAGCTGCAATGCGGCTGGCCCGGCACACTTGCGCCGTTCCGCCTAGGGTTTCAGCTGGCTGTGGTTCGATTGCCTAAGGCAACTCTATGCTGACCGAGCGCAGCGAAGGCACCTGCGGAGCAGGTGAACCCAGCGAAGCATCACCACGAACGGACTTAGCGAACAGCGTTTCGTTACCTCACCACGAACGGAGCAGGCGAACAGCCTGCAGTCCAGATGCGACTCACCACGTGCCGACGTTCCCCATTGACACCCACGGCTCACACGGCGGCAGCGCGGTTCCCGCCTGCAACAACTCGATCGAGACCAGATCCGGTGAGCGCACGAAGGCCATGCGGCCATCGCGTGGCGGCCGGTTGATGGTGACGCCAAAGGCTTGCAAGCGTTCGCAAGCGGTGTAAATGTTGTCAACCGCGAAGGCCAGATGGCCGAAGTTGCGCGCGCTGCCGTAGTCCTCCGGGTCGTAGTTGAAGGTCAACTCGATCTCGGCGTCTGGAGTGGCCGGCGCGGCCATAAACACCAGCGTATAGCGGCCCGTCGGATAGTCTTTGCGGCGCGTCTCGATCAAGCCCAAGGCGTCTCGATAGAAGGCCAGTGAGGCATCCAGATCGCGCACGCGGACCATACTGTGGAGGTATTTCATTGGCGTTGGATTCGCGGCTAGTCGAGGAAAAAGTCTGGCAGCAGCGGACGGCCTGGCTGGACCGCGTATTGTTCGAAGTCGGTTTCACCACGGCTGCGCAGCAGGTCTTCATCAACCAGAAACTGACCGCACATTTCCGCCGCCGGCGTAGTCAGGATCGCGTGTGCGGCGTCGGCCATGATGGCCGGCGTGCGTGCGCAATTCGGATCGACGCCGGGGATCATCTTGAGGGCGTCGGTCAAGATCACGGTGCGTGGCCACAAGGCGTTGACCGCGACTCCGCGCGGAGCAAACTCGGCCGCCAGCCCCAGGGTGACAAAGCTCATGCCCATCTTTGCCAGCGTGTAGCCAACGTGCGGGCCCCACCATTTCGGCGCCAAATTGATCGGCGGTGCCAGAGTCAGAATGTGCGGGTTGCTGGCCTTCAGCAACTCGGGCAAGCAGGCCTGGGCGCACAGAAAACTGCCGCGTGAGTTGACCTGCTGCATCAGATCGAAGCGCTTCATCGGGGTGTCCAACGCGCCGCGAAGCCAGATCGCGCTGGCGTTGTTGATCAGGATATCGATACCACCAAAACGCGCGACGGTCGCCGCCACTGCCGCATGCACCTGATCCTCTTCGCGGATATCGACTTGCAGCGGCAGGGCGACACCGCCTTCAGCTTCGATCTCGGCGGCGGCCGAATAAATGGTCGCCGGTAGCTTCGGATTCGCGACCCCGGACTTGGCTGCGATCACGATATTGGCGCCATCGCGCGCCGCACGTTTGGCGATGGCGAGACCAATGCCACGCGAGGCACCGGTGATGAATAGGGTTTTGCCGCGGAGGTCGGTCATGGTTGAGGTCGAAGGCGAAATAGAGGATGGCCAGCAAGAAATTTTTGGTTACTCAGAAAAGCGATCTTGACCAGAATTCGATTGACTCCGACACGC
>JANNWF010000159.1:0-4667 GCA_031408455.1 Pseudoxanthomonas sp.
CTGCGATGGCGGGTGGACTTAGCGACGAATCGTTATCGCGCAAGGTTGCCGAGATTTCTGCGCGGCCGTGGGTTTCTTGGCCGAGGGATTCGAGAACTGAGAATGGGGAACGACTACAGCGTGGCGCAGCGGCTGTTGAACGCTTCGCCTGCGCCGATTGCCATGGGCCGGCTTTCATCGGCGGCGATGTGATTCCGCGGCTGGCGGGGCAGCGGCCTGGTTATATCGAACAGCAGCTCAAGGCTATTGCGGCTGGGCGGCGATATCACCCGCCGACAGCTATTGGTGCCAAGCTGGACTCGCTGGATGAGGCGGATCGCTGGGCGGTTGCACTTTGGGTGAGTCGGGTTCCCTGAATATTGCCAATAGCCGGGCGCAGGTGACGTGGCGAAGCGGATTGTGTAGGGCGGGCCTTGCCGCCTTGGCCCGCCAACTCCATTGCGGCGAACGTGTTTGGCGAGTCGAGACCCGCCCTACCCCAGTTTGAAGGTCAACGTTGCCGCGCGCGGATCACTCGATGCGATACACGCGGGCGCTGGGAAGGCTCTCGTCGACCTGCAGGAACCAGCGGCCGGCAATACCGGGAAGAACGGTGATGAGGGGATTTTCAAGCCGACTGGGCAGCGTCACCTCGCCTTTCAGCACCTTCCAACGCTGGCCGTTCTCCAGCAGGAATTCGGTTTCGGGGGCCCAGCCGGTGACTGAGCCTTGGATTCGACTCTTGATCGGTTGATCGTCCAAGCCGATGAACATCGGTGCTACTGGCGGCTTAGTTGCGGCGGTAGCGGGCGCTGCTGGGGTTGCTGCGGCTGACACTGTCGGGCTCGACGCCGAATCGTGGATTACTGCGGGCGCTCGCTCCGCTCCGGCGGCGGATGTTGGTGCCGGAGCATCCACAGCTGGTGAAGAACCTTCCCGTAGCAGGCGGTTAAGCAATTGCAGTTGCGTGGGCGACAAAGTGTCCAGGCCTGTGGCGTGCATCTGCTCCGGCGTCAGGCGCTCCTCGATGTTGGCGGAGCTTGTCGACTGTGACAGGGCAGGTGATGCCGCCACCAGCATGACAAGCAGCCACGCCAACGGCACGGCCAACCCCAATGATCGCTTTCTGTCCGAGTTCATCGGCTGAATTCCTGTCCGGTCATACATAAGATTCGAATTATCCTCACTGGATCGAGCGTCTGACAGGCCCATTCGGACCCTCGAACTGGACTACCGCTCCGGTGCGGGTTTGCGCCGGTGCCGCGGTGGCAGTGAGACCGACTACCAGTGCAGCAATGATCGTCTTCATGCGATTGCTCCTTGACTCGACATAGTAGCCACCATCCTCAGTCCTCTTAGGAGCAACCTCGGCTGAAGCAACTCCGTTCGGTGGACCAGCATTCGAATTAAGCTGGCGGCTGCATTCGCGAGTTAACGACATTCCCGCCTGATGCCGCAAACCGTCCAAGGCCCCATTGCAAGCGAAAGCGCCTTACGTGCGTTTGCTGCGTATGCCCGTGGCGCGGGCGCAGTTGCGGTGGCCGTGGGGACGGCGGTGGTGGTGGGCTGGTCGCAGGACATCGGCTGGCTGACCTCCGTGCTACCGGGTGGCGCGCAAATGAAGCCGAATGCGGCGGTCGGACTCATGTTGGCCGGGTTCGCGCTGCTTTCAAAGGCGTCCGCGACCTCACAGACCCTGCGCCCGGTGATGACGCTCTCCCTGCTGTTACTCGCACTCGGCAGCACGACAATTTATCAGTACATCACCGGCTTCGACCTCGGCATCGATGGCGTGATTTTTCCCGACTCTCTTCTGCTGACGCAGGATCCACTGTCGAACCGGATGTCGCAGATGACGGCCGTAGGCTTCGTCCTGCTGGGTCTGCTAGGACTCTCGAGCCGTCCTCGTATCAGCCAGTTCCTCGCCTTGCTGGTACTGGCGCTGGCGTTGTTTGCGCTCGGCTCGGCGAGCTACAACCTTGGCAGTCGGGAGCGCTTCATCGGCCTCAACCCGATCGCTGTGCACACCGCTGTGTGCTTGCTGCTGCTGGCGCTCGGCTGGCTCGCCGCCCGGCCCGAGCAGGGAATCATGCGCGCGGTGTCGGCTAACAGCCTGGGTGGAACGCTGGCCCGCTATGCATTGCTGCCAGCGCTGCTGATCCCGAGTCTGCTGAGCTATCTGGCGCAACTGGTGCAATCACGTGGCTGGGTGTCACCCGCCGCGACGGTAGTTATCTTGGCAGTTTCATCTGGGCTCGCTGTGGCCCTGATGATCTGGTGGGTGAGCATGTTGTTGGATCGCGTTGAGCGCCAGCGCCGGTTAGCGCACGAACTGCGCGACAGTGCTGAAACCGACACCCTGACCGGTCTCGGCAATCGTCGCTTGTTCGACGACACGCTGGCCGGACTGCAGCAGCGCCGGCGCGATGGCGACACCCGCTTCAGCCTGCTGCTGCTCGATCTGGATCGCTTCAAACAATACAACGACGCCTTCGGCCATCTGGCCGGCGACGAGGCGCTGCGACTTACCGGTCGCATCTTGCAACACGCCTTGCGCCCCGGCGACGTCGCCGCCCGCTACGGCGGCGAGGAGTTCGCCGTACTACTGCCGCAGATCGATGCAACGCGGGCGGCCCGAGTAGCAGAGCGCATCTGCGCCGACTTCCGTGCTCATGGCTGGCCACACCGCCAGGTGACCGTCAGTATCGGCGTCAGCGATGCTACGGCGCAGGACGGGCCCAATGATCTGGTCGGGCGCGCCGACGCCGCGCTGTACCGAGCCAAGCATGATGGCCGTGACCGCGTAGCGGTGGTGACTGCGGAGGCCGGCGCCGCACTGTCACCAGTGCCGGCATCGACGCCGGGCTGAGCCCGCGAGAGGGTAACGGCGAGGGAAAACGACCAAGATGCGTTTTGGCGTTCACTCCGCGCGTCGAACTTCCACTATGAGTTCGAGCGATTGACTGCCTTGTGGTCGGAGCGTGGTAGTCCCAACTGCCGATCGTGCCAACGCGACCAGATGGCGAGCGAAGCAATCGCGCCACAGAGGCACAGAAACATGTCCCATTGGGTGTCCCACACATCGCCTTGCGTGGCGAGAAAGGCATCGGCGTCACCGCCCCAAATCAGCGCCGCCCACCATTCGATCAACTCAAACAGCGCGCTAAAAGACAGGCAGGCAGCGAGCACCAGATAGGTCAACCAGCCGCCACGCAACAGTGGTGTGCGCCGCAGCAGCAACTCACGCGCGAGAATCGCTGGAATGAAGCCTTGCGCGATATGGCCGAGGCGGTCGTAGTGGTTGCGCGACAGATCAAACGCCTCCTTGAACCACAAGCCTAGCGGCGTCTCGGCATAGGTGTAGGCACCGCCGTAGATCAGAATCAGGGCGTGCAAGGCCAGCAGCCAACACAGCAATCGCGTCAGCGGGAATCGGCCCCAGCAGATGACGACCAGCGGCAAGCCGATCACCACCCAGACGACCTCAAGCATCCAGGTCAGGCGGTCATGCGGAGCAATTCCTGACACCACCAAGGCGCCGAGCACGATGAGTGCAAGCACCCAGCCTTCCCGCTTCGTCGGTGAACTGATCGCGTTGCAACCTGCCATGTGCGCTCCGCTATCGATGTGTCACCGCCATCATTCCATGGCGCAGGGATCATGGCGCAGGATTTGTGCGACGTCGTTCGAGCTCGTCAGCGCTAGTTGCAGTTGTTTTGACAGTTGCGCTCAGTCAGCCGGCGGCGTGGATGGCGGCGCGGCTTCAGACAGAGTGCTGGCACTCGCAAGCAGCCACTCACTGGCCTGCGCCAACACCTTGGCCACAGCAACCAGTAGAGCGCGTGCTCCGGCGGCGGCATCGGTCGCCTCTGCTGGCTCATCCGTAGAAAATCCTCGACTGCCCAGCGCCAGGCCGCTGCGGGTGTCGATCAACAATACCTGCAAGGCGACTCGCCCACGTGGCTGCTGGCTGTCGCTGTAGTCCACCTCGAAGCGTTGCAGTTGTAGGTTGACCGACAAGTCGCCGTGCAGGCCCCTGCCTTGGCGTTCGACGGCGCGGAACCCAGCCTGTTGCAGGGCCGCGACCAAGGCATCTTGAATCAACGCCGGGCCGCTGTCGGGCAAGCTGACGCCGGCAAGGTAGGCCAGCTCGCCGCTGCCGTGACGAGCGACTAGGCGCTGACCATCCAGCATGGCAGCGGCGCTTGGGAGCGCCACTGTCACTTGATGATCGATGCTGGCCAGCGTGTCCGGAGCGGCGGGTGTGGATGTTAGTGGCGTGGTCGCGATAACTCGCAAGGGCTCGCGCGAAGGCAGGCTGACACAGCCGCTAATGAGTAGACCGAGAAGGACGAGGACAAGTCTCATGGTGGCGAATACTCCGGCACGGTCTGCCGCCCCAGCACAAAGTCGGGCGGGCTTTCTTCAATGCGCGCCGAAATGCGTCGCAGGTCGGCCATCAGGCCGCGTAGCTCAATCAAGCTCGGCCCGATTTGCGCCAGTCCTTGCTGACTGAAGTCGGAAATCGCGCCACGGTTGTCGGCCAGCATGCCTTCCGCGTTTTCGCTCAGCCGCTGTAGCGATTGCAGGCTGGCGTCGAGCCGCGTGACCAGGCGCGGCATATCCCGGCTTAGCGCCTTGTCCGCGCGGCTGAGGCTGCCGTCGAGACGCTGCATCACTTTTTCGGC
>JANNWF010000160.1:0-16281 GCA_031408455.1 Pseudoxanthomonas sp.
GCCATCGTGCTGGTGCTGTGCGCAGCATTTATTCCAGTGGCCTTTTTGGGCGGGTTGGCGGGTGAACTGTACCGCCGAGGCATCGGCGAGGTACTCGCGTTGGCGCGACACACCGGCTTTGATTAGCCGGCCAAAAAACACGCCGACATAGCCAATGATGACCAGCGACAAGGCAATCGCAAGCACGGCCATCACGCCTTTCGAATCCCGACTACCGCGCGAGTGCTCAAGCACTTTGCGACCCGCAATACCCAACACCAAGATGCCAAACAACACACCCATCAGGTGGATGTTCAAGCGCATGTCGCCATTCATGACATGGCTGAATTCGTGGGCGATGACGCCCTGCAATTCGGCGCGATTGAGCTGCTCCAAGGCGCCGCGGGTCACCGCGATGGCAGCATCATTGGGCGAATAGCCGGCCGCAAACGCGTTGATGCCGGCCTCGCTTTCCAACACAAAGATCGCGGGCACCGGCACACAAGACGCGATGGCGATTTCCTCGACCACATTGCGCAGTCGCCGGAGTTGGATGTCGTCGGTTTGCTCGGGCACCGACACGCCACCCAACTGCCGCGCGACGGCTGTACCGCCGTCGCGCAAGGACGCAATACGCACCAGCGAGGCGATGCCAATCACCGCGACGGTGCCCACCGCCGTCGCCACCAGTAGGCCGATGTTGTTGCTCAGGAAAGCAACCAGACCGCCTGCTGCCTCGACTTGCTCCGGTGCGCCGGCTGCAATGGCCGCCACCACCACGCCGGTGACTGCAAAGACGATGGCGACCACGGCCAACCCGAACAGCAGCAGCAAACGCTTGGTGCTGCGCCGCGCTACTTCCTGCCGCTCAAAAAAATTCATGCGAGGTCTTGGGCTTCGATGATGAGCCGGCTCTACCGAAACGCCCAGCAGCCCGGCCGACCTAGGTCCGGCAAGCTGCTAGAACTGCACCTTGGGCGCTTCCCGCTTCTGCGCCTCATCGGCGCCAATCTCAAGCAGTGCAGCGGCCATGAAATTGAACATGCCAGCGACGATGTTGTTGGGAAACACTTCGCGCCGATTGTTGTAAGTCATCACCTGATCGTTGAAGGCTTGGCGCGCAAACGCGACCTTGTTCTCGGTGGTGGTCAGCTCTTCGCTTAGCTGCATCATGTTCTGATTGGCTTTGAGATCGGGATAGCCTTCCGACAACGCGAACAAACGGCCCAGCGACTGCCCCAAAGAATTCTCAGCGCCACTGAGCGCCTGCATCGCGCCGGCATCGCCCGGATTTGCAGAGGCGGCCTTCTGCGCGCTGACGGCGCCGTTGCGAGCACTGATCACCGCCTCCAAAGTGTCACGCTCGTGCGCCATGTATTGCTTGGCGATCGCGACCAGATTCGGGATCAAGTCGTGCCGGCGATTGAGCTGCACATCAATCTGCGCGAACGCATTCTTGAAGGCATTTCGGGCTGTCACCAGACCGTTGTAGATCCCCATCAGCCAAAACGCTGCGAGCACGACGATGCCCAACAGCACCAGTAACGTGATCATGATTCTCTCTCCCTGTTAACCGGCCAGTGGTTCAGTAGCGCGTTAGAATACGGCAGCCCATCTTACCTAGGCATCTGCTTGCTTTTTGGACGTTGCTCGATTGTTTTTGTGACCCTGCTGCTCGTCGTCGCCCAAGCGGCAAACGCAGCGGACTCGTTGGACAGCGCCCGCAGCACGCAAACCGCACGCGCAGTCCGCAATGCGGACACCGCGGTGCGGCGCATCGAAGAACTGGCGGCTCGGGTTGTCGATGAAGCAGGCGTCACCGGCCTCAGCATTGCCATCGTCCACGACGGTGTGGTGCTTTCTGAGCGTGGCTTTGGGGTGACTGACGTCAGCACCAAAGAAGCGGTGGATGCGGATACCGTATTTCGCTTGGCATCGTTGTCGAAGACCTTTGCCAGCGCACTCGCAGCGCAGTTGGTCGACGATGGTGCCTTGCGCTGGGACAGCCGCATTGCTGACCAATTGCCAGCTCTCAAGCTGCATGATATCCAAGCCGCGCAGCAGCTGACCGTGCTCGACATTTTGAGTCATCGGGTCGGTCTGCCATACAACACCTACGACCGCGATCTCGAAGCCAACCAGCCCTATCCGCTGTTGGTTGCCAAGCTCGGCGATGCACCGGCCACCTGCCAACCGGGCGACTGTTACGCCTACCAAAACATCGCCTTCAGCTTGATTGGCGACATGGTTTTTGCGGTCACGGGTGATTTCTACAGTCACCAAGTCGAGCGTCGACTGTTTCATCCCTTGGGCATGTACAGCGCCACCTATGGGCGCGACGCGCTGGAAGCGAGCGCACGCTGGGCGCGTCCGCATATTCGCAGCCGTGGCCGGTGGCAAGCGGTGCGGCCGAAGGAAACCTATTACCGCATTCCGCCGGCTGCCGGCGTCAACGCCAGTGCGCGCGACATGAGTCAGTGGTTGCTCGCGCAACTGGGCGATCGCCCGGACGTATTGACAGCGGCTCAATTGAAGACGGTGCACACCGGCCAGGTCGAAACACCTGGCGAGATTCGTGGTGCTGGCTGGCGTGGTGAGCGGGTGCGCGATGCGCATTACGGTATCGGCTGGCGCGTCTTTGACTATGCCGGTCAGCCCTTGGTATTTCATGCCGGCGCGGTGCAAGGCTATCGCGCCATGATGGCTTTGCTGCCGGATCAGCGCTTTGGCATCGTGCTGATGTGGAACTGCGAAAGCGCCGCGCCCAGCGGACTGCTTGCCACTGCCTTGGATGACATGCTGGCCTTGCCATCACGCGATTGGACGGGGCTGGAGCGGGTACCGAAGCGTCGCAACCGACGCTGATTGTCTGCTGCCACCGAGGCGGATTGCCTGCGTGTCGCTGACGCGGATTGCACGCAAGCCAATAGCTGGCGTTGCAGCGGAAAAGTCCCTCCCCGTCTGGGCGCGCGGGGAGAGAGTTATCGATCGATAACGATGACTTCGATCAGATGGCCGGAACCGGCGCCGCAGGCGCTGGCGGAGCAGCCTTCTTAGCCGCTTTCTTTGGCGCTGCCTTTTTGGCGGCTGCTTTCTTTGGCGCAGCGGGTTTGGCAGCGGCAGCAGGCTTAGCTGCGGCCGGCTTAGCTGCGGCTGGCTTCGCGGCAGCTGGCTTGGCGGCAGCGGGTTTAGCAGCAGGCTTCGCGGCCGCTTTCTTCACGGCGGGCTTCTTTGCCGCGACTTTTTTTGCTGCTGGTTTTTTCGCAGCGACGGCCTTGGCAGCGGGCTTCTTCGCGACGGCTTTCTTGGCGGCTGGTTTCTTCGCGGCAACTGCTTTCACCACCGCTTTTTTAGCGGCCGGCTTGGCCGCTGCAGCTTTCTTGACTGCCGGTTTAGCGGCGGCTTTTTTCGGTGCGACTTTCTTCGCGGCAGGTTTCTTTGCAGCAGCTTTCTTGGTGGCCATGGTTGGTTGAACTCCCTAGTCAGTTTTTCGAATCAGGTTTACGGAAGCAGCGGTTGCCCAGAACGCGATGTCGCAAACATCGCATACGAAAACGCCCGCGTTGTGGAAGCAACGCGGGCGTCGTATTGGTAGTCGTGAGGCACCGATTCTGGTGTCGACGACGATGTGGTTTTCAGCAGCGGGAGGGAGAAGGAGCACGAGTCCACCGAGGCGGAGTGCGTCGCGGAATTAGGTCCGCGCAAGGTGCATTGCTTGACTCCGAATTTTCTCACCGTGTCCCGCGTATTGATCAGTTCGGCGAAAGCTAATCACGCGTCATCACACTGTCAACAAGCTGACGATTTTTTTTCTCACGCGCACACGATGTTCGCCTTGCAATGACATGCAATCACGCTCGTTTGTGATCAGCGGAAATTTCGATCAGCCATTTTGTCGCGGCCGCATGATTTGCTGCGAGCCGCGCTGCGCATGACTATCGGCGCATTGCTGCGCGCTGCGTCAGCGTGCAATGCGCAGCTCGGCAAACGAATTGGCGCCGATGAACGGCGCGCGTATCGGGTTGAAAAAAACTCGCGTCATCAATGCATCACGCGGTACTTTTTTGCACCGATCACAGCCAACTGCGCAGACTTTTTTTCGCGAGCCGCATGCGCCACGCTTGTTACGCGTATCAATTGCGCGCGCAGTGCGTGTGCGTGTGTCTGCGCGCAAACGCTGTGATCAAGCAACCATCAATCAGCGTCGTCTTCGATCATCGCCGCGTAATCATCGGGCGAAAGCAGCTCGTCCAATTCAGCGGCATCATCGGGTTGGATCGCGTAAATCCAACCATCGCCGAACGCATCTTCGTTGATCGCCTCAGGGCGATCCGTGAGCGCTTCGTTGATCGCAACGACGGTGCCAGAAATCGGCGCATACACGTCTGACGCTGCCTTCACCGACTCCACAACGGCGACGCCATTGCCGGCTTCGACACGATCACCAATCGCTGGCAACTCTACGTAAACCAGGTCGCCCAACTGCGCTTGCGCGTGATCCGAAATTCCGATCGTGACGCGACCGCTGTCTTCGATTCGCGCCCACTCGTGAGACTTAAGAAATTTCAGATCGCCAGGGATCTCATTCATCGCAAAAACTCCACTTCAATGATGCGTTGCACGCTCGCCGTGCAGGCGGGGATTGGGTGACTTTGGGGCCAGATTGTAACCGCGCAGATGTAGCGGAACAGATGTTGATCTGAGGCGTTGACTAACGAGACTTAGATGCCAGCACACACCGCGCCATCGCGCGCGAAGGGTGGCCTCACCACTCGCACGGCGATCTCGCGACCACGGATGTCGACGCGGACTTCACCAAGCTCGCCGTGCGGCACCCGCGCCATCGCGATAGCTTTGCCCAAGGTCGGCGAGAACGTGCCAGAAAGCACTTCGCCATCGCCGGCTTGGCTGCGGATGGTCTGCCCATGCCGAAGCACACCTTTTTCGTCCAGTACCAAGCCGATCATCTGCCGAGGTACTCCGGCTGCCAGTTGCGCTTGCAGGGCTGCGCGTCCGACGAAGTCGCGCTCACCGTCCATTGCCACCGTCCATGCAAGGCCGGCCTCAAACGGCGACACTGACTCATCCATGTCTTGACCATACAAGGGCATGCCAGCCTCCAATCGCAGGGTGTCACGTGCACCCAAGCCCGCCGGGCGCACGCCTGCGGCATGCAAGGCGTTCCACAGTGCGACTGCGTGCTCAGCCGGCACGATCACCTCAAAGCCATCTTCGCCGGTGTAGCCAGTGCGTGCCACGAACAGTGGCATGTCGTCGGGACCGGTCACTTCAGCGGCCATGAACTTGCCCAAGGCTTGTGCGCGTTTAGCCGCGTCGGGGCTCAATAGTGAGTGCATGCGCTCACGCGCGTGCGGCCCTTGCACGGCGATCATCGCAAGCTCAGGTCGCTCGCGAACCTCCACATCGAACCCAACCACTTGGCTAGCAATCCAAGCCAGATCGTTCTCGCGCGTCGCGGCATTGACGACCAGTCGAAACCACTGCTCGGTCAAGTAATAGACGATCAAGTCGTCAACCACGCCGCCAGCGGGATTGAGCATGCAGGTGTACAGCGCCTTGCCTGGCTTCTTCAATTTGTCGACGTTGTTGGCGACAAGGCGGCGCAGGAACTCCCGCACTTGCCCGCCGTGCAGGTCGACGACCGTCATGTGCGAGACATCGAACATCCCGGCTTCGCGACGCACGGCGTGATGTTCTTCGATCTGTGAGCCGTAGTGGATAGGCATATCCCAACCACCGAAATCGACCATGCGCGCGCCCATGGCGCGATGGGTAGCGTTGAGAACGGTGGCCTGACTCATGGCGTGCTCACTTCCGACGATGCAAGGGCGCGCATTATCGCGCAGTGCGGGGACTGGGGACTGGCGCGTTTGCACTCGGTTGCCGCACTCGCTCCAAAAGCAGCCGAGCAAGCTCGGCTCTACCACAGCACGCCAGTGCGTCGGAGGCGCTGCTGTCGTAGAGCCGACCGAGCGAAGCGAAGGCGTGCGCGCAGCGCGCGAACTTGCTCGGCTGCTTTGGGGGCTCCCGGGCCCTTCCCGGTCTTCGCTTATAGCGTTCGCCCGCTGCGCGGGCCGGCTTCGCTTCACTTCGTTGCGCTTGCTCAGGCGCTCAGCCGCTTCGTGCGGTCACCGGCCCGCAATCCCGCTGATTGCAAACGGGCCGGCTCACCCCCAGTCCCGCGATCAACGCTGCGCACGCACCAGCCACCACACCGGCAACAAGCCGGCCGCCACCAACAGTAGCCCCGGTGCCGCTGCGTGCGCCCACAGTCCTTCCGCCGTCTGCGCATAGATGCGTACTGCCAAGGTGTCCCAGCCGAACGGCCGCAGCATTAGCGTGGCGGGCATTTCCTTCATGGTCTCGACCAGCACCAGCAGCAAGGCCGCGAGCACGCTGGGGCGCAGCTGCGGCCAAGCAATCTGCCGCCAGCGTTGCGTGGGACTGGCACCCAACAAGCGCGCAGATTCGAGCAAGCTCGGCCGCAGTTGCGTGAGACCAGCCTGCACGGCGCCATGACCCACGCGCAGAAAGCGCACGCAAAGCGCGATTACTACGCCGAGGATGCTGCCAACCAGCGCCAACTGCAGGCCCAGGTGATCGCTACTCCAATGCTGAGTGGCGATCAGCAAACCCATCACCGCAACGGCCAACACGGTGCCGGGAATCGCGTAGCCCAAGGTCGCGACAAACTCGGCCGACTTGCGCACGCCATCGTTGGGTTTGACGTGGGTAAGCAGGGCCATGCCGCCGCCGATCAACAAGACCAGAACGGCGACGCCCACTCCCAGCAGCAAGGTGTTTAACGAGGCGATGAGGAGGCCGCGGTAATCAAGCTCGGAGAGGTTGAGCCAAGCCAGCAATTGCAGCATCGGCAGGCCAAAACCCAGCGCGACCAAGAGCCAGGCGCTGCCACTCGCCGACCAGCCGCGCCAGCCACGTAACAACAGGCGTGGTTGCGGACGCACGCTGGCTTCGCGGCGGTGTGCGCCACCCCTTAGGAAGCGCTCGATCAGCAGCAGCAAGGCGACCGCGAGCAGCAACAAGGTCGCCAGTTGCGCCGCGCCAGCCAGTGAGAACAATCCGTACCACGTCTTATAGATGGCAGTGGTGAAGGTATCCACGCCCAAAATTGAGACCGCACCAAAATCGGCGAGCACTTCCAGTAATGCGAGACTCAATCCTGCGACCCACGCGGGGCGTATCAAGGGCAACGCTACCCGGAAAAACGCGCTCGCCGGTCGGTGACCGAGGCAACGAGCCGCATCGAAACCGGCCGCGCCTTGGCGCAGAAACGCACTGCGCGCGAGCACGTACACGTAGGGATACAAGACCAATGAAAGCAAGACGCTTGCACCAAGGATGCCGCGTCCGTCGAACAAGGCCGCGCGCGAGCCGCTGAGGGCTCGCCAGCCGGTTTGCAACGGCGCGGAATAGTCCAGTACGCCGATCCACGCGAACGCGACGACGTAAGTAGGCATCGCCAAAGGCAACACCAGCGCCCAGTCGAGGATGCGTCGGCCGGGGTAGTCGCAATGTGCCGATAGCCAAGCGAATCCGATCCCCAGCACGCTGACGCCAATCGCCACGTTCAGCATCAACCACACGCTGTTGCAGACGACATCGGCCAAAACGTAGGCGCGCAGGTGCGCCCATGTTTCCGGCTGGGGCTGGTTCCATGCCAGCAGCAATGCGGCTATCACCAGCAGCATGGGGGTGGCGATCAGCCATGCCACTAGCCGGCCCGGCCATGCCAACCCATCAGCGGATGGCATTACGGTGTCCGCAGTGCTCATGCGCAGGTTGGCGTTGCCGCCGGTATTGCTATTTCCAACCTGCCCTATCCATCAGACGCACCGCATCGGCTTGCAAGCGTCCAGCCTCGGCCACGTGGATGCGATCGGCGCGAAATGGTCCCCACGCTGCGACGACAGGATCGGCAGCGACATCGGTGCGAACCGGAAACTCGAGATTGAGCGCCGCAAATTCGGCTTGAATGGGTTTGGAAGCCAGCCATTCGAGCAAGGCTTGTGCCGCTGCCGGTTGTTGCGAGGCAGCCACCACGCCGGCACCGGAAATATTGACGTGCACGCCCGCTGCAGCTTGATCCGGCCAAAAAACAGTGACCGGTAGATCGGGCGTGTCCTTGATCATGCGACCCAAATAGTAGGTATTGACGATACCCACGTCGCAACGGCCAGCCGCAATCGCTTGCGCCAGCAAGGTGTCGTCGGCGAACGGTGGTGCGGCCAGATTCGCCACCCAGCCGCGCACCACCTTTTCGGTCTCGGCTTCGCCCACGCGAGCAATCATCATCGCGATCAATGACTGGTTGTAGATTTTTTTCGACGAACGCAGGCACAACTTGCCACGCCACTGATCCTCCGCCAGCGCGGCGTAGGTGGACAGAGTTTTCGCATCCACACGCTCGGTCGAGTAGATGATGGTGCGTGCGCGCTGCGAAATGCCGAACCAACGGCCCTGTGCATCGCGCAGATTGGCAGGCACGGCGGCTTCCAAACTTGCCGATTGGATGGGCTTCAACAGCTCGCGCTCTGCGGCTTGCCAAAGACTGCCTGCATCAACGGCAAGAAAAACGTCCGCTGGGGTCGCCTTGCCTTCCGCCGCCAAGCGCTCGATCAATACCGGCGCCACGTCGGTCAGATAGCGAACTTCGATGCCGGTCTCGCGGGTGTATTGCGCAAAGATCGGCTGGATCAGCGGCTCGCGACGCTCTGAATAGACCACCAAGGGCGTCGCCGCCTGACTTACGCTGCTGCTGGCGACTATGGCAAGCAGGAGAGAAACGGTCGCGCCACTAAGCTGGAACCGCATGGTGAACATCCGCGCAAGCAGGCGCTAGATGATATTCATTCGCATTTAATTGAGCAAGGGCTGAGCTGATTGGCGATCAGCCCTGCCAGATGATCCGCGGCGTGTCACAAGCAGCGGAGCAAGCTCCGCTCTACCTCCGCAACAGCAACGCCCGAGCTGTGGCAGAGCGGAGCTTGCTCCGCTGCGTCCGCACCACCGCGCACACCCAATCAAATCCGCCAACTGACCTGCACGAGGGACTAATCGCAGCGCGCCACCCGCAGCAACATGCCCTCGACGCCTTCGATCCGCACCCGCACGCCGGCGGGCAGATCGGTGCCTGAGACCACGGCCCACAACGCATCGCCTATCTTCAACTTGCCGCGGCCATTGATGACCGCCTCGTGCAGAATCAACACGCGGCCTACCAATTGCTCAGCCTTTCGATTGAGCAAGGGTTGTTCGGTCGGCGTTTCAGGATTTTGCTTGCGCCAGCGCCAACCCAACCCCGCCGAAATCATGCCGAAGACACCAAACGCAATCCATTGAAAGGCAGGCTCCAGTGGCAGCAACCACAGCGTGAGTCCGGTCGCTGCGGCGGCAAAGCCAAGCCACAGCATGAAGGCGCCCGGCAGCAGCGCCTCAGCGGCAAACAAGGCCAAGGCAAATCCCCACCAAAACCAAGTTGTGTGCATCCAGTCCATCTCGCTACTCCGAAAAAACGTTGGTGCCGTCGGACTCAACAAACATCAGTTGGTTGGCAACATTCAGCGCGGCATTGCCGGTGGCTCCATCCGCTTTGCGGCCTGGGCATCGCTGGCGCCCTTGGCAAGCTCCAAAATACCGGCCAAGGAGCCAAGAATGCCGGTGGTTTCCATCGGCAACAGCAAGGTCTTCTGGTTCGGCGAACGGGCAAACTCTTTCAGCGCCTCGACGTACTTTTGCGCGACGAAATAGTTGATCGCTTGCACATCGCCTTGACCGATGGCCTGCGACACCATCATGGTCGCCTTGGCTTCGGCTTCGGCCAAGCGCTCTCGCGCTTCGGCATCGCGGAAGGCGGCTTCGCGGCGACCTTCAGCTTCCAACACCGCCGCTTGCTTTTCGCCCTCGGCTTTCAAGATCGCGGCTTGCCGAAAACCTTCGGCTTCAAGAATATTGGCGCGCTTTTCGCGCTCGGCCTTCATCTGCCGCGCCATCGAGTCGATCAGGTCGCGCGGCGGCTGGATGTCCTTGATCTCGATCCGGTTGACCTTGATGCCCCAAGGATGGGTGGCGTCATCGACCACCGACAACAGTCGTGCATTGATCTCGTCGCGCTTGGATAGGGACTCGTCCAAGTCCATCGAGCCAAGCACCGTACGGGTGTTGGTCATCACCAGATTGAGCGCGGCGACTTCAAGGTTCGAGACCTCGTAGGCGGCCTTGGCGGCATCCAGCACTTGATAGAACACCACGGCGTCGACTTTCACCACCGCGTTGTCCTTGGTGATGATTTCTTGCGAGGGCACGTCCAACACCTGCTCCATCATGTTCATCTTGCGACCGATACCGTCGATCCAAGGAATGATGAAACCCAAGCCCGGCCGCAATGAATGGGTAAAACGACCGAAGCGTTCGACCGTGTACTCGAAGCCTTGGGGCACCGAGCGCACGCCCTTCAAGATGGTTACCACCACGAACGCCAACAGAATCAGGCCAAACCACATCGTGCTTCTCCTCGCAACCCGGCCCAGCGCCAGTCGTCGTGTGTATGGTAGCCGGACGCACCCGTACCAGCATCGTGACAGCGGCGGATAAATCCCGCTCCAGCGGAATTTCGCGGTCGAGGTGCGCGTTAAAGAATTGTTGCGCTAAGCTAGCGGTCGATTTGTCCACCCCGGGGAAAACGGAAATGAATCAGAAGTCCTTGTCGACCTGCATCGGTGCCGCGCTTTTGCTTGCCGCAACTGCACCAGCGCTGGCGATTACCAATATTGAAACCAACGCGACCATTCCATTCAGCTTCTCCAATCCCGGCGCGCGCAGCCTCGCGATGGGCGGCGCTTTCTTGGGTCTGGCAGACGACGCCACCGCGGCTTACACCAATCCGGCCGGTCTGACCCGGCTTGGCTTGTCCAAGCAGTTTTCGGCTGAGTTTCGGCAGCTGTCGTTTGATACGCCGTATCCTGCCAACGGCAGTTTCGGCGTGCGCCCGTTCGACTTGAGCGGCGTCAACTACCGCACTGCATCCGATGAAGCCAGCGAGCTTGCCTTCGTGTCGTTTGTTTTGCCGCGCGACGATTGGTCTATCGCCTTCTATCGGCACCAGCTGTTGAACTACAAAAACAGCTACACCAACGAGCAGATTTTCTTTCCGCCCAACTTCTCGTTCGGCGGCGGTAGCGGCTTCTTTACCCTGCCCTACACCGCCGTGGCGGATTTGAGCATCGAGAGCTACGGCATCAGCTTTGGTCAGAACATCACCGAAGCGCTGTCGTGGGGCGGCGGCCTCGCCTTCCATCGCTTCGAGATTGACACATTCAATGAGCGGTTCAATCCGAACAACAACAATGCTGTCGTTTTCCGTGGCACACAGTCCGGTAGCGACAACGATGTGTCTTTCAGCTTCGGCCTTCTGTACCGCGGCTCCGACCGCTTCAGCATTGGTCTGTCGTATCGCAGCGCGCCGTCTTTTGACTATGACGTGTTAGGCGTGTTCGGCGATGGTGCCACCGCGCAGGAGACCGCCAATTTCAGTACCCCATTCCGCGCGCCGGACTCGCTGGGCCTTGGCTTTAGCTTCCGCCCCACCGAAAAATTGACCTTGAGTCTGGATGTCAATCACGTCGGCTATTCCAACTTGAGCGAACAAGTCGACGACGGTTTTTTCAGCGGCGCGTTGTCCAGCGAAACCAACCAAGACATTCTCGACGGCTTCTCGATCAAGGATCAGATCGAGCCTCGTGTCGGCATGGAATACGCTTTCGATACCACCAACCCGTTCTTTCTGCGTGCCGGCTTCTGGCGTGAGCGCGAGCGCACCTTGCGTTTCATTGCCAATCCTGATGGCAGCGAGTTCACCACCGACCCGGTGAGCGCGTACGCCGAGGCCGTGCTGTTCTCCTCCGGCGGCGACGAAAATCACTACGCCATCGGCTTCGGCTGGGCATTTCCGAAATTCCAGGTCGATTTCGCCTACGACGGCTCGGACGTGCAGGACACGGTGTCACTGTCAGGCGTGCTGCGCTGGGATTAGTTGATTCGCAGTTCTGTTGAGAAAAAAAGGCGCAGGAAACTGCGCCCTTTTTTGTTGTGCAGCGATGCATTCGACGATTGCGCTGCATCCGGGCTACGGTCTACTACGGTTACGCCTTGGGTTATGCCGCAGCGAACCGTCGGACGACTTGTGCACTCGCCTCGGGCGATGCTTGCAGCAAGAAGTGAGGGCCCATGATTTCGACGAGGTTTGCGCGTTGTGATTGGCTAACGATACGGTCACCCGCTGAGCGCGGAACTATCCTGTCATTTGACGCCCGCAAGTAAAGCAGTGGTACTTCGATGGTTTTGAGAAGCTCGGAAACGTCAACTCGCAGCGCAGACTCCAATCGTGCACGCATCGCAGCGCTCGAAACTACTGCAAGACTGTTTGCCAGTGTCGTCCGCAACGCCGGTGTGCACCACTTCCCGAGCATGAGCCAAGAAAACGCAAACAACGGGGCCGCTCGAATCGGGGCGATTCGCGCAAGCAGCGCGAAGGCACGCAGCGCCGAGACGGGATAGCGAACGAAGGAGGCGCAAAGCACCAGTCCGAGCAGGCCCACTGGCCGTCTTGCGGCCAAAGCCACTGCCAACGGCCCGCCAAAAGACTCACCGAGAAGGAAGTAAGGGTCGGTGCTCGGAAGCTCCGCAAACAGGCGCGATTCAAGCTCGGCATACCCGAGTGGCTCATCGAGCGGATAGCTGAGCACATTGATCCGGAACTCCGTGCCCATTGCTGAGGCGAAATCACGCAACAACAGCCCAGTTCCATCCATGCCCGGAAGTACGACAAGCGTCGGCATTGCTCGGGGAATCTTGCGCTGCGATAGAAGGTCAGCTGGAAGGCAAGACAAACGCCTACTTAGTCTGCTTCCAAAACTCGCGAAACCGCGGTGAGAACAGGGCTTGATCGGGTGCGATGCTAGCCAGCGCGCGGCGTGCAGCACGCACTTCCTCTTCGGCGGAAGCCAAGCTGCCGCCATTGGCGATCTGCGCCTGCGCGTGGCGCGCGGCGGCTCGCAGTACATGCAAATGCGCCTTTGCGCGTCCGTCTGCGACCTTGCTGGGATCCATCCCCAGCACATCGCCGTAGCGGCCGCTGAGCCAAGCCTCAGCGGCGGCCACCAACTGCACTGGCGCTGGCTTGAGGTCGGCTGCCGGAACGGTTGGCTTGGGAGTCGGCGTGACTGGTGCGGGTTGTTGCGCGACTTGCACCGGCGTGGTGGTCGGCTTGGGTACGGTCGTCGCCACCGGCGGAACCGTGACCGGCGTCGTTGTGGCTACGGGCGTTGGGGTGGTGGCGGCTGGAGTGGGTGTCGGTGTGGGAGTTGGCGTCGTGGTTTTTGCGAGTTGTTGTTGGCAGTCCGCCAAGCCGCGATCCTGCTGCGTCTTGAAGTCCTTGATCTTGGCCAGCACCGCCCCACTGTTGGCGCTGTCCTGCCAATAGCTGAGCGCGCGATCACAAGCACCTTGCCGCCACGCCGCGAAGCCCGCCCAATATTGCGGCGCGTAATCGCGGAACACGACGCCCTCGAAACGCTTGCGTGCATCCGGCGTTGGCTCTTCGCGGGCGGCTTGCCGAAACAGGGCTTCCGCTTCGGCCCACTGACCGTCAGCAATAGCGCGTTCGCCGCGGGCATAGTCGCGTTTCCAGTCCGCCAATGCATGGCCGCTGGCTAGCGCCAACAGGATTCCCAGCAGGGCCGAGCCGCTAGCGCGCATAACCCGCCCGCCGCAGATAATCATCCGCCTTGATAGTGGGGAAACTGGCGCTGATTTGCTGGGTTTTCTTCGCTTCAAGCCCGGCCACGCGAACTACAGGCTGGCTGGCATCGGGATGCCGGAAGGTGACTCGATAGGTCCCGGCTGGCAACGGCAGCACCAGCGGTGTTGCCGCATCGCTGGGCAGTTTGATGCTACGTCCGCTGGACTGCTCCACCACCGATTCGATGTTGGCCCAGGGGAAAGCGTTCAACACCAACACGCCTTGGCGCGCCAGCAAAGCTTCTGCCTCGCGCGCCTCAATAGCAGTCTTGCGTGCTGCAAAATCGACCACCAACTTGCGCACATCGGCACCGCCAGCACCCATCGATTTCTCGACTTGCTCGATGAGCGGCGCCAGCGTAGCGAGACCCGCGGCCGCATCAACTGCGGCGATGTCCAAGGCCAAGCCTTTCACCAACTGGTCGCGTAACAGCAGCGCCTCGGCGTCCTTGGGATCGGCCTTGAGCAAGGCTTGCAAACTGGTCGCGACGTCGCGCACGTCGGTCACCGTCAGTGGTCGTTTGGCCAATGCCCCGCGCATGCTCAGCAATTTCGCGGAGCGCGCTTCGACGACGCGCGCCTGATCCCGCGCGGCCCCCAACTGGGTCGCCAAACGTCCCAGTTCAGCGTCGCTGCGATAGGCCTGTTGTGCGTCGGCGAGCAAGGCCAGTGCGTCATCGAGTCGATTTTCACCGGCCATCGCCTGTGCTGCCTCGCGGATCATCGCCGGCAACTGCGCTTGCAGTTGCAGGGCTTGGACGTTGCGCGGATCAAGCTTCAGCGCCGCTGCCAAGTAGTCACGCGCGCTGCGCGTCTGCGGGGTGAAGAAGCGGCGCTCGGCAATCGCTGTGCGCGCATCGGTCAATGCGCGTGCCAATTGAGTGACGCGCTCGCCCAGCGATTGTTCGAGTTGCTGGCGCGCGGCCACATAGGTCGCGTTGCCGGGCTCTGCTTGCAAGGCTTGCTCATAGCGACTAAAGGCGCCGCTCAAATCGCCAGCGCTGACCGCTTGCTTGGCCAGCGCCGCCAGTGCCGCTGCGCTTTGCGCACGAATCTTCGTTGCCTCGGCATTGGCCGGATCGATCTCGGCCACGCGCGCCAGTGTCTCCAAGGCGTTGTCACCGGCAGGCTCAGCGGCGCGACCCTCAGCCAGCTGCTTGCGAGCCTGCGTCAACAATGCGTCGATGCGGGTTTTTTGTTCGGCCAACAGCCGCTGCTGGGTCAGCTGGGCGCTGAGTCTCTGCCAGGTCGGGTCGGCCGCCAGGCGCGCTGAATTGGCTTGCAAGGCGCGATCCGCATCGTCCAAGCGGCCGGCCGTCAGGGCGTCTTGCGCAGGCTTCAACAACACCGCCGCGAGCGCATCGACCGCGCGCTTGACTTCAGCACTTTGAGCATCGATTTCCTGCGCTTGCTGCAACAGCGCCCATGCATCGTCGCGGGTTTCGCCGACCAACTTGCCTGCGCGTTGGGCAGCGGCGGCACGCGTCAACAAGTCACTCAACTTGCCCTCGCGTTCGGCACCGACGCGGGCATTGTTAATCGATGCTTGAATGGCCAGCAGCACCGGGTCTTCGGGCGCTACGGCCAAGGCTTCGCCGATACGCACTTCGGCGACTTCATAGTTTTTGGCCGTGACCGCCGCTTCAGCCTGCAGACGCAGCGCATCGACAATGGCAGTAAGCCGCTGCTGTGCCTCGGGCCACTCTGGCGCAACCTGCAATACCTCTTGCAGTTTGTCGTAAGCGCTCTCACCGGCGGGTGTCACCAAGCGGCGTTCGCCGATCAGCTGATCGACGGTCTGCAGCTGGCTAGTGAGAATCTTGCGCAGCGCCGGATCGATGTCAGAGCCGGGCTCGCCCGGTCCAAAGATGAGCCAGCCACCGATGACTGCCAGCAACAGCACAGCAACCGCAACACCCGGAATCAGCCACGCCGGCCGACTCGGCGGCGGCTTGGATTGCCCCATGCGCACGCCCGGGCCAGTGCCACTGCTGCGGGCTTTGTCCTTCTGCCCGCCACCCGTGCTGCGCGCGGAAGGCCATGCCCCTGACCCGCCGCCTTGCCCTGGCGCTCGCCGCGAGCCGGTGTGAATCTGGCTGTCGGAGAATCCGAGCGCGCGCAGCTGTTCGGAAGAAGACGAATTCGGGTCGATCTGCAAGCGCGCCAGCAGCGAGCTGCTACCCGTCACCATCGCCTTCAGCTCGCGGATGAACATGTGCAAATCGGGATAGCGGTGGTCTTGCAACTTGGCCAGCATGCGATCCATGACTGGCTGAAAGAACGCAAACTGCGGCGGCAGTGGCGGCGGCGGTTGGCTAACATGCGCCAGTGCCACTTGAATCGGCGACTCGCCTTCGAAGGGCGCGTGACCGGTCAGCATTTCGTAGAACAGCACGCCCAGCGAGTACTGGTCCGAGCGACCGTCCACCTCACTGGCGGTGGCTTGTTCGGGACTCATGTAGG
>JANNWF010000161.1:0-24340 GCA_031408455.1 Pseudoxanthomonas sp.
GCCGGTAAGCCGGTGGCGCGACTGGTCGGTGTCAAGCCCACAGAGAAGCGCCGACTTGGAGCGATGGCCGGACAATGGGTGTTGCCGGATTGGTTGGAAGAACCCACGTCGGAAGAGTTGATCGATCTCTTCGAGAACGGCGATATTTTTCCCAAATGAACCTTTTGCTCGACACGCATGTGCTGCTTTGGGCATTGTTGGATCCTGCTCGTTTATCCGAGCAAGCCAAACAGCAAATCGAAGACCCCAGTCATAGCGTCTACTTCAGCGCAGCGAGCATTTGGGAGATCGCGATCAAGTCGTCGACGGGAAGATCCGACACGCCTCTACCTCCAAAAGCGGTGCTGGCCGGGGCTAAACACGCTGGCTTCTTGCAGCTGACCGTCAGCGCGCAACATGCCGCAGCCGTAGTCGACCTACCCCTCATCCACCGTGACCCATTCGACCGCCTATTGGTCGCCCAAGCGCGCTCTGAACCCATGACCTTGCTAACTCGCGACACCACCCTCGCCAAGTACGGCGATCACGTGTGGCTGATCTGAGCGATGCGCGCCTATCTCGACCTGCTTCGTCATGTGCTCGAGCACGGAGCGGAAAAGTCTGATCGCACCGGCACCGGCACGCGCTCGGTGTTTGGCTGGCAGTTGCGTTTTGATCTGGCCGCCGGCTTTCCGCTGGTCACCACCAAAAAACTGCATCTGCGCTCCATCATTCACGAGTTGCTGTGGTTTCTGCGCGGCGACACCAACACCGCCTACTTGAACGAACACGGCGTCAGCATTTGGAACGAATGGGCCGACAAAAATGGCGAACTGGGACCGGTCTACGGCCGCCAGTGGCGCTCTTGGGGCACGGCGGATGGCCGCCAAATCGATCAGATTCGCTGGTTGTTAGACGAGATCAAAAAAAATCCCGACTCGCGACGATTGTTGATATCTGCCTGGAATGTCGGCGAGCTCGAGCGCATGGCTTTGATGCCTTGCCACGCGCTGTTTCAGTTCTACGTCGCCAACGGCAAGCTCAGCTGCCAGCTGTATCAACGCTCTGCTGACATCTTCCTCGGGGTGCCATTCAATATCGCCAGCTACGCCTTGCTGACCCACATGGTGGCGCAGGTCTCGGGCTTGGCCGTGGGTGATTTTGTCCACACCTTTGGCGACGCTCATCTGTATCTCAACCATGTGGAGCAAGCACGTGCGCAGCTGCAGCGCGCGCCGCGCGCGCTGCCGCAGTTGCACCTCAACGCCGAGGTCACCGATTTGTTCGCCTTTCGCTTTGATGACATCCGCGTGCTCGACTACCAGCCGCACCCCGCGATCAAAGCGCCAGTGGCCGTGTAGGGCAATGTCCGTGACTGAAGTCGTTCTCATCGCGGCGCTGGATCGCAAGCTTGCCATTGGTCGTGACAACGACCTGCCATGGCGCTTGCCCGATGACCTCAAGCGTTTCAAGGCGATCACGCTTGGACATCCGATCTTGATGGGCCGCAAGACCGCGCAGTCGCTCGGTCGGGCACTGCCGGGGCGGCGCAACTTGGTGCTGACGCGGGGTGCCGCGGCGCCGTTCGCGGGGATGCAAGCGGTCGACTGTTTAGCCAACGCCTTGCTCGCCAGCCGCCACGATCAGCGCTTGTGTGTCATCGGTGGCGGCGAGGTGTATGCGCTGTGTCTGCCGCTGGCCAAGCGCATGCACCTCACTCACGTCGATGTGGAGGTCGAGGCTGCAGACGCTTTTTTCCCGGCCTTTGATCGCTCGCAATGGCAGATTGAGGCGTGCACCGAGCACTCCGCCGATAGCCGTCATCTGTATTCGTTTCGTTTCGTCGACTACCAACGCGCGCCGCAATCGCTTTCGGTTTGATCGACTAGAATCGAACAATGAAACTGGCCGGCTACACCATCAAAGAAGTGATCTACGCCGTCGACGAGACGGTGGTGGCGCGGGCTGAGTCGGACGCGGGTGAGCGGGTGGTGCTGAAGTACCAAAACAGTCGCCATCCCTCCTTGGATCTATTTGCGCGTTGGCAGCATGAACACGCGGTGCTGCAGTCGATTCAATCAGAGTGGGTCATCCAATCGCTGGCCTTGGCCCAAGTCGATCATGGCTTGGTGCTGGTGCTGGAGGATTTTGGCTCGGCCAATTTGTCGCAACTTGCCGACCGCCAGCAGTTCGAGCTAGCGGATCGCCTGACGTTGGCGATGCAGTTGACCTCGGCGATCAGCGCGGTACATCAGCATCACTTGATTCACGGCGACATTTCCTCGAAAAACGTGCTCGTCGATGTCGCCGCGCTAAAGCTAAAGCTTTGCGACTTCGGCCTGTCGACGCGACTGAGCCACACCCAGCGACAGGGACAAGAGCATCTGCTGCGCGGCACGCTCGAGTACATGTCACCGGAGCAAACCGGCCGCACCAATCTCGACGTCGACTACCGCAGCGATCTGTATTCGCTGGGCGTGACCCTGTACGAGTTGTTCTCGGGGCGCACGCCTTTCCAGTCCGACGATCCAATGACCTTGTTGCACGCGCAAATCGCGATCGTGCCGACGCCACTGCATTTTGTGAATGCGGCGATTCCCGAGCCGATTTCGAACATCGTGCAGAAGCTGTTGGCGAAGTCGCCCGATGACCGCTATCAGAGCAGCTTCGGCCTGCATAGCGACCTTGGCGCTTGTCACCAACAGTGGGTCCGATATCGCCGCATCGAGCCGATCCAACTGGCGACGACGGACATTCCAGAACGATTCTGCATCGCCAATCGTCTGTACGGCCGTGAGTCCGAAGTCGATGCGATTGGCACCGCGTTTGAGCGTGTCAGCAACGGTCGTGCGGAGTTGCTGCTGATCAGCGGCTACTCAGGGATCGGCAAGACCGCGTTGGTAAACGAGCTGCACCGGCCCATCGTCGCCAAACGCGGCTACTTCCTGCGTGGTAAATGCGACCAATACAGCCGCAATCAACCCTACTCGGCGCTAACGCAAGCGTTTGCCCAACTGCTGCGCCAGCTTGCCGTCGAAGGCGAGCAGCGGCGGCACTATTGGAAAGCGCAGTTGCTCGCTGCCCTAGGCGCCAACGCGGCCGTCATTTGCGATCTTATTCCCAACCTGACGCTGCTGATCGGCGCGCCACCGGCGTTGCCGGCACTGCCGCCGGCGGAGAACGAAAACCGCTTCCGCATTGCGTTCACCCAGTTTGTGCGCGCATTGGCGTCCAGCGCGCATCCTTTAGTGCTGTTTCTTGATGACTTGCAATGGGCCGATCCGCCGACCCTGCAATTGCTTGAGCATCTACTGGGGGAGGACACGGGTTTGTGCACCTTGGTCATCGGTGCCTATCGTGACAACGAGGTCGACGATGCGCATCCGCTCTGCGTGATGGTGAAGGCGCTGGAGCGAGCACAAGGTCCGGTTGAACATCTGTGGTTGCGCAACCTGGAGATCGCGCAAGTTTGCCAACTGGTGGCAGACACCTTGCACAGCAACACCACCGAAGTCGCCCCGCTCGCTGGTCTTTGCCATGAAAAAACGCAAGGCAATCCATTTTTTCTTGGTCAGTTCCTAAGCACGCTGCAACAAAGCGGCGAGATTCACTACGTTCGTAGTGAAGGCGCGTGGCGTTGGAACATGGAACAGATTCGGCAACGCGGAATGACCGAAAACGTCGTCGAGCTGATGCTGGAAAAGCTGCTTGTCCTGCACACCGACACGCGGCGCTTGCTCAGTCTGGCTGCGCACTTGGGAGATAGCTTTGGCATGCGGCAGCTGATGGCGGTCGGCGGCAACGACGCCAAACGCACCGCCGACATGCTCTGGCCAGCGCTGGAAGCCGGCATGCTGTTGCCACTCTCCGAAGACTACAAGTTCACCCAAAACGAGGAAAAGCTGCAGGCGTCGCGGTATCGCTTCCTGCATGACCGCGTGCAGCAAGCCGCCTATGGCCTGACCGCCGACAGCGAGCGTCCGCTACTGCAGTTGCGCAGTGGCCGCTTACTGCTGGCCAACAGTTCGGCGGTTGAAGTTGAGGAGCATCTGTTCACCATTCTTGAGCATTTCAATCCGGCGGTGGCGCTGATCACGGATGCGGTTGAGCGCGCCCGCTTGCTTGAACTGAACGTCCGCGGCGGCATGCGGGCCAAAGCGGCCTCGGCGTTGCCGGTGGCGGTCAGTCTGTTGCGGCAAGCGAAAGACTTGCTGCCCGCCGATGCTTGGCAGACGCAGACCGTGCAAACGCTGCAGATCTATCGCGAGCTGGCCGAGGCGGAGTACTTGGCCGGCAATTTTGAGCATGCTGAACTACTGTATCCCGAGGGTATTGCCGCCTCCCCCGATGTGATCGCGAAAGTCACCCTGTGTTTGGTGCAGGTCGACCAGTTTCATATTCAAGGCCGGTTTGAGGAGGCCTACGCGTTGCTGCGGGTTGCCCTGGATTGGTTGGGTGTTGGTTTCCCAAGCAATGACGCAGAGGCCGCCGCGCAGTTTCCGGTGGAGTTTGAGACTACTGAACGGTCGCTTGCCCAGTTCGAGCACTCGCAACTGCTGCATGCGGCAGAAATGACTTCGCAAGAAGTACTGCTGGAAATGCGCATCTACAACGCACTGACAAACGCCACTTACCAAACGGGACGATCTGCCGCGTTCGTGGTGAATGCCTGTCGGCTGGTGCAACGCAGCTTGACCCATGGTCAGTGCGATCTCAGCTGCATCGGCTATGTCGCTTACGTGACTGCCATGTCGGCGATGGGAAGGCCGTACCTCGACTGCTACCGCATGGGCCAGCTGGCAATGACCTTGGCCGAGCAGCGCGGCAATAGCTACTTTCGCCTGACCGTCTACCAGTACTACGCGGCGTTCTACCAACACTGGGGCGAGCCGCTTGCCAACTCGTTTGGATACTTGCAAGCGGGGCTTGAGCTAGGTCACGCGGGCATCAACCCCTTGTCAGCTGGTTTCTGTGCGCTGCTGCGTTCAGTGAACAAGTTTGTCCAAGGCGTCGCCTTGGATGAGCTTGAAAGCGAATGCGAGCGAGGCTTGAAGTTTTTGCAACGCAGCCGTCAGCCAAACACTGAAGCGATGCTGCGTTACGGCGTCTTGTTGCCGGCGCAAGCGCTGATCGGCAAGTCGCTGCACCCGACTAGCTTTGATACGTCGCAATGCAGCGCGAGCAGTTATTTTGCTGGCGACTACACGACCCCCAGTATCCCTTTGGCGTTGTACGCCACTGCCATGATTCGCCACGCATATTTGCTGGGTGAGGCTGGCGCATGGCGGCAGTATTCCGCTCAACTCGCCATGGTTGGTCAATGTTTGCCCGACGGTCCTTCTTGGGTCGAAGCGAATTTCTACACCGCCTTGGGATTGCTGCGCCGCGATTTTTCAGATGTCGATACATTTGCCGCGCAGCAAGCGGCGGCGCAGCCGTATCTGGCACGTTTCAAGCAGTGGGCAAGTGGCTGCAAGGAAAATTTCCAACACAAGTATTTGCTGCTTGCGGCCGAAGATGCCCGTGCGCGCGACGACGGGCGAGCGGCGATGGACCTATACGCACACGCCTTGGACGAAGCCAAAGAAGCCAACTTCCCAGCCTCGGAAGCGTTGGCAAGTGAGCTTTACGCGGGTTTTTGGCTGGCTCAAAACCAACGGCAGTTGGCCCATCATTTCATCCGTGATGCCTACTTTCACTATCAGCGCTGGGGTGCATTCGCCAAGTGCAAGCGGCTGGAAGAGCAATGGCCGGACACTGCCTTCAAGTTGCTTGAGTTTCGGCAAATGGGGACGGCCAAGACATCGACATTCCGCAATGTGTCCGAGCAAGCGGGTTCACTGGACCTGCACTCCTTTCTCAAAGCCAGCCAGCTGTTGGCGAAAGAGATCCAACTCGATTCGCTGTTGCAGCAGATGCTGGCGGTGTTGCTAGAGAACGCTGGTGCCGAGCGTGGCGCCATTGTCTTGCACGACGAAGAGCAATTGATCGTCGAGGCCGAAGGTGGGCTGGTCGATGGCCGTCGTGTCGATGGTCAGCGCATCAGCAAGCGTCTTTCCGACTACTCGCCCGATGCGCAGCCGCGCTTGCCGAATGCGCTGATCGAATATGTCCGACTGACCCGAACCACGCTGGTGTTGAGTGACCCGGCTGCCGACGAACGCTTCTCAAGCAGCGAGTACCTGCAAGCGCGACGACCCAAGTCGGTGATTTGCCTGCCGGTGGTCACCCAAGGCAAGTTGGTGGCCCTGATCTATCTTGAAAACAGCTTGTTGGAGAATGCGTTTACCGCCAGGCAGCAGCAAACTCTCGAGCTACTGAGCGCCCAAGCGGCCATCTCGCTAGTCAACGCGAGGCTTTACGAGAGCTTGGAGGAAAAGGTCTCGCTGCGCACCGAAGAGCTGCGGCAGATGAGCCTGAAAGATGGCTTGACGGGCATTGCCAATCGGCGGTTTTTCGATGAGCAGCTAATGGCGGAGTGGCGGCGCGGCGTGCGCAGCGGTCAGCCGATGTCGCTGCTGATGCTCGATATCGACCATTTCAAGCAGTACAACGATCACTACGGCCATTTGTTTGGCGACAGTTGCATCACCGCGGTGGCGCAATTGCTGCAACAGCTGGCGAGCCGGGCGACCGATGTGGTGGCGCGATACGGCGGCGAGGAATTCGCCATCCTGTTGCCCGACACCGAGGCCGACGCCGCCGAGCGGGTGGCGGAGTCTTGCCTACGCAACTTAGCCGCCAAGGCCATCCCGCACGCCAATTCGCCGGTGTGCACCAATGTCAGCCTGAGCATCGGCATTTGCACGATCAGGGTATTCGAGGAGACTTCCATCGAAACCTTGATTACGCAGGCCGATCAAGCCTTGTATCGCGCCAAGCGGCAAGGGCGGGCGCAATACTGCCACTACGAAATTCAACAGTAGAACTTCAAAAGTAGACGTATCATCGGGCGATGAATCGCCGACGATCCCGGGTTAGCTCATGAGCAGTCTCCCCCTGCACTGGCAGCACTTGCTCATGCTGTTGGCTACGACATGGCCGGCGCTGGGCGTCGCCGACGAAATCGCGTCACCTGCCGGCGTCGAATCAGCCAAGCGCTTGGACGCCGTCGAAGTCACCGCCCAGAAACGCCCACAGGCGGCCGCAGAAGTGCCGGTGTCCTTGTATGTCGTCGAAGGCGACGCACTGGAGCAGCAAGGCATCAAAGACACCAGCGAGCTGAACGGCCAAGCAGCCAATGTCAGCATCACCAAGAACACCGCCGATGGCACCACGCCGGCGATCAACATTCGCGGTGTCGGCAACCTTGACTACAACACCTCGACGACCTCGCCGATTGGCGTGTATGTCGACAACGTCGGCGGCGGCACGGCCAACTTTCACCTGACCAACTTGTATGACGTCGACACCGTCGAAGTGCTGCGCGGCCCGCAAGGGACCTTGTTTGGTCGCAATACCACCGGCGGCGCGCTACTAATCAACACCCGCCGACCGGAGCAGCAGCTCGGCGGTTACGTCAGTGCCGGCGTCGGCGAGTTCTCACAAACCACCTTTGGTGGCGCGCTCAATTTGCCTGTCAACGAACAATTGGCGATGCGGCTGGCAGTCGACGATCAGCGCTATGACTACGACCTCAACAATCTGCATGCGCCAGCACCGCGCTCGGGCTTGCGCCAGACCGAAGCACGGCTGTCGTTGCTGGCCGAATTGGAGCCTTTGCAAGTATTTGCCAAGCTGCACGTCGAAGACTGGAGCGGCGTTTCCAAGCCGGTGCGACATATTGGCGTGATTAGCCAGTTGGCCGATCCGCAAAGCGGCCGGCCCGCCGTGCTTTGTGCTCCCAGAGATGCTGGTAGCACTCGTTGCACCGATATGTTCGGTTTCAACGTCGGCAGCAATGACCTTGATGATGTGGCGGTCAACAGTGAAACCAACGGCGGTAGTCCGCATCGCACCAAGAGCTGGGGGGCAGATCTCAATCTTGTCTATCAGTTGGGCGAGAAGAGTTATCTGGCCGCTGTGGGCAGCGTCAACCAACTCGAGCGCCTGCATTTCTACAATGCGGATGCCAGTCCGCCGCGCTATGCCGAGGGCTCGCTGCAAGTCGATACCGAGTTGTTCACGCAGGAGATTCGCTACCACCACGAGTTTGATCGGGGCTACTTTATCGGCGGTGTGTATGCCTCCAAAGAATCGTTGACGCAGGACTTTTTCATCGACCTGTTCCGCGATTTCCGTGCTTCGCCGGCCTTGTTCAGCATTGCCAGCAAGATCTTGTACGACAACAGCATCGACCCGGATTCGCAGGCGGCGTTTGCCAACCTGGATTACCGTTTGAGCGACGCCAGCGTGCTGACCGCCGGCCTGCGCTATACCCGCGAGCAAAACGACTACCGTGCCTTGGGTGCAGTCAATGTGGCGACTGCAGCGGGCGACGACATCGGTGCTGAGTTCCCAGCCTGGGACGTGGCTGGGCGGGTTCGTGACGATAACGTGTCGGGCAAGTTGGCTCTGAATCAGCGCTGGTCACAAGACTTCAACACTTGGATCAGCGCCGCGCGCGGCTTTAAAAGTGGCGGCTACAACGGCGCCATTGCCTTTAGCGCCGAAGAAGCAGCGCGCAACGAATATGGCAGCGAAACCTTGAATGCCTTCGAGGCCGGCGGCAACGTCTACTGGCACGCGCAAAACGCGGGGCTGCAATTCTCGATCTTCTATTACGACTATCAGGACCAGCAGGTGTTCATGAACACCCCGTCCGAGGTGCCTAACGCGCCGCCCTTGCAACTGCTAGACAACGTCGGTGAATCGACCTTGTTTGGCGGCGAGTTGGAACTGACGTGGCGGCCAACTATGGCGCTGGAAACCCGCTTCGGCGTCGGCTGGATGCCCAAAGCCGAACTCGCCGAGTTTGTGGTTGCGGGTGGCGAAGTGGTCCGCGGCAACCGCTTGCCGTTTACCCCGAAGTTGAATCTCAACGGCTTCGTCGACTATCGGCTGCCGCTGGCAGGTGGCGAAGTGCTGATGCAATTGAACGCCAACTATCAGTCCGAATATTTTTTTGATCAGAACCAGAACCCCTACATCATGCAAGCCGGCTACACCCTCTTGAACGGCCGTGTCGCCTATGAAACTGGGCCATGGGTCGCCGCGATCTGGGGCAAGAACCTCACCGACCGCGGTTATAGCAACGTGCGTTTCGACCTCATCAATTTTCTCGGATTGGTGCAGGACAATAGAGGCGAGGGTAGGCAGCTGGGCGTTGAGCTGACGTATAGGTTCTGACGGGAAAAGGCCGAGCGCGCATCCTCTTTTCGAGTTACCTCCTTGGTCGACAAGGAATTGGGCTTGGAAACTATTGCCGCTATTCCATATCATTTTTATGAATATCATTAAAACGGTAGCGACTATTTGTGTTCAATAAACAGCTCGAATCTTCTTGCGCATATTTGGCTCGCAATTTGCCCGTTTCCACTGCCAGCGCATGGAAGCTCGCAGATCTCGCCTATCGGTTCGGCAGAAAGCTTGAGCCCGCGCGGCTTTGCAAATTGCGCAATGGCCTGCAGATGGAATTCAACATGCGGCAATGGCAAGACCGCATGATGGCGTACGAAGTCTATGAATGGAGCCTTCTGCGATTAATGAAGACGCATTTGGCTGCGGGCAGCCATGTGATCGATATTGGGGCAAACATTGGGTTCATTTCACTGCACGCGGCAAAACTCATTGGGCCAAGCGGGACTGTGAACGCCTTCGAGCCACAACCGAGCACAGCGATGCGCCTGAACGAAAATATCAAGCGAAACCGTTTGGAAGATGTCGTTCACGCCCACCAGTTCGCACTCGGCTCTGCGGCTGGCGAGTTGGAGCTGGTTTCCTACGGAAACGTGACCGGACTGACCTCCCGCTATGACCGGGGAGGTCATCTCGGCAAACGGGAAAAGTTCGTTTGCCAACAATTCCGACTCGATAACATTTCCAGCCTTCCTCAACCTCATTTTATCAAGATAGATTGTGAGGGGTCAGAAGCTGCGGTCATCGAAGGTGCCGAGGGAATCCTGCGACACCCTTCGCCTCCGGTAATTGCGTTTGAGTACTCGTCGGAATGGATCACGTACGGCAACGAAAGTCTGGGCGCTACCTGCGAGAGAATTCTAATGTTTAACGACCGGTACCGCTTCTATGACATTGAGGATATGTCTGTAGCATTATCGATGGAAAAAATATCAGAAATTTCCAGCTGGCAATTCGCAAACATCGCGTGCGTACCTGTGCGAAATCAGATTGGGAGTTAGCTAGCGCTTACCTTCGCAACATTCAGCGGATCCTTCGCAGATTTTCTTAATCCTCAAATACTGATGCTGTTGGGAATCTGTGAAGGCAATTGATACGGATAGGGAATCGGTCGGGTCTGATTGCGTTTGCGGATCTCGATCTCGATCAAAGCTAAGGCATCGCGGAAATCGGCAGCTACGGTCTGAATGCGCGGGTCGGTGAAATACGGCGTGCGCGGATCGGCGTCGTAGTGGCCGAAGGTGTCGTACTGCACGCTGCTCAACAAGTACTCGAATGAGAATGTGTACAGCGCTACATCCAGCGGCGGATACCAGGCCAGGCAGTCGTCGACCGATTTCAACTGCGTGCTGCGAGTCGGCGGGGCGTGATAAATGGTGCCGGCGACGGATGGCATGTAGGACATCAACGGGTACTGTGCGTAGTTGACCGAGGCATGCTGCGGGCCAGCGAGGTAGATGATGTGGGCGACTATCTCAATCAAGTAATCGAGGCTGTCGATTTGCACCGTTCCGCGCTGATCGTCGAGTGACTTCAAGCCATTCATGCCCTTGAACCCGGCGTACAGCGGCGACACCAGTTCGTTGATGAAGCCCTGCAACTCGTCGTCGTCGCGTACGTCTTGATCGTTTCCGTAGTACGTGCGCAGGTAAGCGCTTACGAAATTGCGGGTCGCTTGCCACAGCAGCAAAGTGTCATCACGGAACGGGAAGGCGGGCAGCGCGTCCACGCCGCGCAGATGGAATACCTGATCGGGGCTGTTGTCATCCCAGCGCCACGCCCGGTGCGCGTTGGCGATCAGTGCGCGAGTGGATTCAATTGCCGGACCAACATTGGTGGCGACGACGCCGCCGGGGACGATCAAGCTGTGAATCGCATCGTCGTTGATGTTGATGGTGAAGCGGAAGTGTGGGATCAGCAGCTTCAGCAATGGATGCTGCTCGGAGAGCTGACGGTGCGCAGCGACCACTATTGGTTCGATAATCAGATGGCAGTCGCCCAGATGGGCGACAGCTTCGTGCTGGATCGCCGTGATGACATTGACGATGTATTTGGCAATCCGCCACTTCAAGCGATTGGGATCGTTGGCGTGCGCGCAATCGTTGGGCGTGAAGATCGGCGCGGACTCCGCATCAAACGCCTGTGCCAATTGGATGCAGATCGGCTGCAATACACCTGTTGCTGACGGCGGATAGCTAGGCGGCGGCGTCGGGTTCCAATAGAACAAGGCAATCGGCGCGGTGATGTAGCGTTGTTCGCCATGCAGAACGTCGGCAGTCGCACCCACGAACTGAGCGAAATCACAGACATACAACCGTTGCGCGCTGATCGCTTGTTGCAAGGTGACGCTGCCGTCGTTCAGCACGTTTTGCAGGATGGCGTCGGTAATCGGCATCTTTGCTTGCAGGGCGCTCAGGCTGACCGCTTGGCTGCCCGATGGCACCGAAGCGACGACGCCGCGCAGGTTGGTTGTGTTGAAGCCGGCGGTCTGTAGCCAACCGAAAAACCAGTCTTGCAAGCAGGGCTTCTCACCATTGACCGCATCGGGCGTGGGCATCCAGCTCTGTTGCTGCAAGCGCAGCATGGTCGGCTGAGGCAACAGGTCAAACTGCGCCTCGTAGTCGGCAATGGTCTGTGCTTGCAGATAATCGCGGCCCGGATCGTGGGTCAGCATGTCGAACAGCGATGACTTCAGGAACGCGGTTGGCCCGGTGCGGATGAATTCGGCAAATACCTGCCGCAATCCAAGCGCCATCTGTTCCAAATCCTTGGGCAAATTGGCCAGACCCTCCAGTGCCTTGGGTAGCGCCGCCAAGGCGTCGAGAACGGCCTTCAATTCTGCTGCATCACGGCGCGGATGCAGCAGGCTGAAATCCTTCATCAAGGTCTCAAAAGCTTGCAAGAGCTGCTGGAATGCGACAGTCGGCAGATCACTTTGCAGTTCGCGCTCGAGCAAACTGAGCACCACCTTGGTGAAATTCTCAGTGAGCGGCAGAAACACCTTCAGCACCTGTGCCTCGAACGCCAGGTTGAACTCCTCGCCCTTTGGCAAGTCAGCCGACATCGGCACGCCTTCAAGGTAGGAACGCATGTAGTTGTAAGACGTTCGCGCCAGCGAGAGTTGAAACTGACGTTTCTCTCGCTGCGCGGCGGAGACATTTTGCGGCAGGCTTACAACGGCTTCGAGACGCGATGGTTTGATCGGCATGGCGAGTCCTGAGTTGGGAGAATTAACCTGAAGGCACGCTCCAACCCCAGCATTTGCTCCCTCCCCGATGTTCGGGGAGGGTTGGGGAAGGGTTAGGAAGCACACTGCATTTCCTGACGATCATGGCCGCCCGGATATTCGTGGTTCCGGGTGGTCGATGGCCATGATCGTTAGGAGTGCCCGCAGCATGAATCCCCCGCTGCGCGCGCGCGGTCGAGTATAGCCAGCCAATGGCGAATCGAGCGCAGATCGCTATGTTGATTCTTTAGCCTCAATCCACAACCACCGTCATTCCCGCGCAGGCGGGAATCCAGTGCCCTGGTAGCTGCCACCCAGAACGAGGGCACTGGACCTCGCCCGCGCGGGGATGACGTGTGGACGTGCGCGCCGGATAGTCTTGGAGGTTCTGCATCGTGAGCGAACCAGCAACAAGCAAACGCCCGTTTGAGACTTATCGACGACGCTTGAGCCATCATCCGCGCCGCAGTCACGTTCGACTGGACCGCAAACAGGAAAAGCCACCCGCATGATTGCCGCCATCGAAGCCCTGCAGCGACTGCGTGAAGGCAACCTGCGGTTTGTGGATGATCTGCGCAGCGATCAGGCGCCCATGGATCGTGCGCGCCGCCAATTGGCCGCCGGGCAAGAGCCGTTCGCCATCGTGTTGGGCTGCTCGGATTCGCGGGTGCCCGCCGAATTCGTGTTCGACCAAGGCTTGGGTGATCTGTTCGTCATCCGTATTGCCGGCAACATCGTTGCACCGTCGCAAATTGGCAGCGTCGAGTTCGCCGTCGAGCGCTTCGGCACGCGCTTGATTGTGGTGCTCGGACATTCGCGCTGCGGCGCAGTAATCGCCACGCTTGAGGGCATCCTCAACCCCACCGTGCACCAGTGGCGGCACGTGGGTTCGATTGTGGAGCGCATCCGCCCTGCAGTTGAGCCGCTATTGGCGACTGAACTCCGCCACGATCCCGAGCGCTTGCTACATCAGGCGGTGCGGGCGAATGTGCGAATTTCCGCCAACCAGTTGCGGCGCGGATCGGACTTCTTGGAAGGTTTGATTGAGCGCGGCGACTTGCTGGTGGTCGGAGCGGAATACTCGCTTGACACCGGCGTCGTCGACTTCTTCGATGGCGCGCCGGCTATCGCATAACCCAAGGTCAAATTGCGTTCATGAAGCCCAGATTCGGCCCCGACACCGACAACAGCGGCCCATTCATGTGCTGCAGGTTGGGGAAAATCTCATCGCGATCTGCCGGCACCAAGCCATACCAGCTGGCCAGCGTGGCGGCGTATTGATCGACGGATAGCGTCGGAATGATTTGTCCCCAGCCGGCGTTGTCGGGATTGCTCTCGCTGGCGGAAAGATTGGGCATGCGGCCATAGATGCGCGCACCGCGCACCGAGTTGCCGAATACCAAGTGATGACCGCCCCAGCCGTGATCGGTGCCATCGCCGTTGTTAGTGAGCGTGCGTCCAAACTCCGAGGCGGTGAACGTGGTGACTTGGGTGCCGAGATTGAACGCTGGATTGTCCAATACTTGGTAGAACGCTTGTACCGACTGCGACAGGTCGGCCAACAGCGGTGCCTGATCGCTGAGTTGAGTGTCATGAGTGTCGAAACCGCCGATGCCGGCGAAGAACAACTGCCGACTCATTTGCAGCATCGAGCGTACCCGCATGACGCGGGCAATCATCAACAGCTGCGCGGCGAGCCGCGGCAGTTCGGCGAGGTTGGCGGGATTCCACGGCAAACCATGCGCGTCCCAGAACGGTCGATACACCACGTCGTTGTCGGGCTGTGTGGCGAGTGCTTCCTGCAGCATCGACGACACCGCCATGGTCGACTTCACCTTGTCAGCGTAAGCGCGTTGAAACGGGTGCGCATACTGGCGATTCATCAGGGCGTTGAAGGTCACGCAGCGACGGCGATTCCACGCGTTGGTGCCTGTGCAATTGGCGGCGCCGGTGTCAATGGAACCAATGCTCTCGACCCCTTGCGAGGACATGAAGTAGGGCGACACATCGATGCCAGCCTGAAACACGTTGTCGCCATCCAGCGACACGTTCATCGATAGCGTCGGATTGCCGTTGTCGCCGGCAAAAATATCTGCCAGACGACCGCCCCAACCGGTGCGCGCGGTGGTATCGGCGCGCGGCGTTTGCCACTGCACGCTTTGATCCGAGTGCGAGAACAACTGCGCCGGCAGCAAGGTGCCGGGTGTTTCATACAGCGCCTTGTTGACTGGACGCACCAATGGGCCGGTGTTAGCGATCACCGCTGCGCGGCCGGCATTGAACATGGTGCGCAAGCCGGTCATCGAAGGATGCAAACCGAATTGGCCCCCGCCTTGCGGCGCTTCGGCAGTGGTCAGCGGCAATAGCGAGGCCTGCGGCAAGGCGATGCTGCCACGTGTGGCGGCATAGGTCGCATAACCGCTGCTATCGCGCGGCACCACCATGTTGAAACAGTCGTTGCCGCCGTACATGTAGATGCAAACTAGCGCCCGATAATCACTACCGACACCCAGCAAGGTGCCGCGCGCGGAGGACTGTGCTTGCGCCATTTCCAGCTTGCCCAACATGGCCATAAAGGCCGCACTGCCGGCGGTGGCAGCCAAGCTGCGGCGGATGAAGTCGCGACGATTCAAGGAAGTCATGGTTATTGCTCCACGACGTATTCGGGCGAAGTAGTGATCAACCACAACGCGTCTTGCACGCGCTCGCGACGCCCATTGAGCCCGCCGACATCCCACGGCACATCCGCCACGCTGATGTCGTTCAAATGACTGCGCAGTAACAAGTACATCGGCAACGACATGCGCCGGCCCATCAGCAGCAAGTCAAAGGTGTCGATCAAGCGATCAACTTGATGAGCAGTGGCGACATACGGCGAGATGTCGATCTGCACCGGATCGTAGTCACCCAAGCCCGGATTGCCGCGCCAGAACCAGAAAATCTTGCCGCCTAATTCATTGCTCAAGCGGGTGATGTAGGTGTCGGTGGTGATCTGGAACTCGGGCGAACTCAAGCCCAGCGTAGCGATTTCGCCGGGCAGGCTGTAATTGGGCAGATAAAAATTGAACACCGTCGGCGAGCGCTGCACGGCTTGCGCGCTGTAGTAGTCCGGCCAGCCTTCATTCACCGCGCCGTTGTTGGAGCGCGCATCCAAGGCCCGCCACAGTTGGGTAACGCGCAGTAGCGGCTCGCGCAGCTTGCCAAAGTGAGCGGGTGCAACCGTCGAGTTGCGCGCTTCCGGGTCCAACAGGATCGCGCGCACGGTCGCACCAAGGTCGCCGCGCACGCCTTGCCCATTGTTGTTGAACACGGTCGCGACGCGGCCGATGTAGGCGGGCGACGGATTGCTGGTCGTCAAACGTTGAATCAGCAAGCGACCGATGAACGGCCCAACATTAGGATGGTTGAACACATTGTTGAGCGCCGCCTGCATATTGTTGCGCGCTGTTCCACCGGCCGGCAGCAAGCCGCTCGCCAAGGTGACGCCCGGATAATTCAACAATTGCTTAGTGCCGGCACTGGCGTGATATAGCACGCCAAGGCCGGTGTTTTCGCCCCAGGGAAACATCGGCGTCCGCCAGCCCGGATGCAGGCGCCAATCCTGTGCCTCGGGTCCGGATGGGCAGTACTCCCAATGCCACCAGCTGAAGCCCTGCTCGTTTTGCTCCGGCGTCGGTGGCGTGCAGGTCGAGTAATTCCAGCCGGTGAACACGTGCGCGAGGCCACGAATGGTGTCCTGTGAGTAGGTCGGGACGGTCTGCACGCCGGCCGTGCCAACATCGCCATCCAGTGGCTGCCCTTGATTATTGAGACGCACCAGACCGACCGAGAACAGCTGCATGATCTCGCGCGCGTAGTTCTCGTCCGGACGGATGTTCAGCGCTTCGTCGGGCTTACGATTGCGGATCATCGACAGATAACTGCCCATCGACGGATTCAGCGTCACGTCTTCCAGTAGCTGGCGATAGTTGCCAAACGCGCGGTTGGCGAGGATGTCGTAGAAGTGCGCGATCGCGGTCGGATTGCCTTCCAACGAGCCGTTCTGATCGGAAATCACGAAGATCTGTGAGAGAGCAAACGCCACCCGCTGGCGCAGTTGGTCGTTGCCAAACAACACATTGCGAAACCAGATGTCCTGGCGGCTGTCCTGCCAGACCTGTACCGGCTGTCCGGCGTTGATGAACGCCATGATCCGTTGATCGAGAAACGGCAACTGCAGCGATGTGGGGCGCGCCAATTGTTCGCTGAGCCACGCGTTGTACCCCAGCGCCGCCAGCCGGTCGATCTCGACAGCGGTTGGGCCAAACGTCGCTTGGGTGAGAAAGCGTGAGGCTTCGGCGCGGCTATGCGGACCTTCGGCCGGGCTGCTGAAGCTGCCGCTGAAGATGTGCGTCGCCGCTTGCGCGGAGTGGACAAATAGCAGCGCGGCCACGGCGGCAAGCCCGCACAGTCGGCGCGCAAACTTGATCGAAAAATCGGCCATGTATTGATTGCTCCAAAGCGCTGCCACGTGCCGGCAATCCGGCCCCAAATCCCGCGACTCGACGCCGCTTGACTCACTCAATGCGTCTTTTGCTGCAGTAGGGTCCAGCCTAAGCGCGTAATCAAATGTGAAAAAGTGATGAGGCTCACGTTTCTTTGTCCTAACTTGTCGTCGAGGTTGAATGGCCAATCACGGCGGTTCAACCTATCGGCATGGGCAAAGTCTTCTGGTTGCGGGTAGTGGCGTACAAGCGGGCGGGCGTTTTAGCCGCCGTGCTGCTATTGGCTGCGCCAATCAGTAGCCACGCATTCTCGTTGGGGTCGCCGGTTTGCGAGGTGACTTCGTTGCCCTTGATGCCCATGAGTCCAACGCTCGCATCGCCACCACCAGCCGGTTGGCGCTTGGCGACGACTCGGACAATCTACGTGCCGGGTCGGCCAGTGACCGTGCGTGTGACTCATCCTGCAACGGATCAAACGGCGCTAGGTATCTTGATCTGGGCCAAGCGCGGTTTCAGCACTGGCGCAGGCGCGTTCTTGGTTGATGGTGGGCTATATCAACACGTGCCCTTGCCTGCGGATTGCGGCACGTGGGCGGCGACACACACCAGTCCAGTGGTCAAAACGCTGCACGAGCTGACTTTTTCGTGGCTGCCGGACGAATCAGGCGAGGTAATCTTGCGCGCCTTCATCATCGAGAATTGCGGTGCGCCCGGCGGGTGTCGCAGCTATCAAGCACTGACGCCGATTCACGTCCTGCGGCTGGTGTTGTTTTTTGATTCGTTTGAGACTGAGTAGTCTGGATTTCACCTGACACCCGTCATCCCCGCGACTTTGAGTGCAGAGAGCGATCAGTGAAGCTAGGCCGTAGGGCGAGCGCGAAGCGCGAGTAAGGCGGGGATCCAGCGCTTCCGAAACCGCTGCCGTGTGGCTAGAAAGTGGATTCCAGCGTTATTCGCGCTTCGCGCTCACCCTACGGGTCGGCTTCGCCGTTCGCTCACTTCGCTCACAGTCGCCGGAATGACGGAATAGTGGGAAAGGCGTGGTGGCAAGTCCTAAGCCCAATACCCCCAAAGCTCGTCATTCCGGCGAACGCCGGAATCCACCCGAATTGAATGTAGTTGCGGACTTGCCATGCCCCGGCTGTGCGCTTGTACGCATCTGAGCGTTGAGGCTCTGCCTTCAACGGGACCTTGCAAAACAGCCTGTTTGCTCCTCGGCAGCGCCACGACAACGGTGTGCAGTAAAGACCCTACAGCCCCAACGACCGCAGCTGATCCGCTTGATCTTCCTCGGTCAGTCGGGAAATCAATTCGTCGAGATCGCCTTCCATCGCTTCCGGCAGGCGATACAGCGTCAAGCCTTCGACGCGATGGTCGGTGATTCGGCCTTGAGGAAAGTTGTAGGTGCGGATGCGCTGGCTGCGGTCACCTGACCCGACCTGCAACCGTCGTGTTTCTGCCTGCGCCTGGGCTTGTTTGCTGCGTTGCGCATCGAGCAACTTGGCCTTCAGCAAGGACAGGGCGCGCGCACGGTTCTTGTGCTGACTGCGCTCGTCCTGGCATTCAACGATCAGGCCGCTGGGCAGATGGGTCATGCGGATCGCCGAGTCGGTCTTGTTGACGTGCTGACCGCCGGCGCCGGACGCGCGAAAGGTATCGACTTTCAGATCACCCGGATTGATCTCGATGTCATCGATTTCATCGAGTTCGGGCAGGATAGCGACGGTCGCAGCCGAGGTATGAATGCGGCCTTGCGATTCGGTCGCCGGCACGCGCTGCACGCGATGTGTGCCGGACTCGAACTTTAGTCTCGAGTATGCTCCGGCACCCTCGACGCGGGCGATGATTTCCTTGAATCCACCGTGCTCACCATCGCTGCAGGAAACCGTTTCCACGCTCCAGCGTTGGCGCTCGGCAAAGCGGGCATACATGCGAAACAGATCGCCCGCAAAGATTGCGGCTTCGTCACCGCCAGTGCCGGCACGAATCTCCAAGAACAAGTTCGCTTGATCACGTGAATCCGCCGGCAGAAGCAGCAGTCGCAACGACTTGGCCAACTCGTCCAAGCGTTGCTCTTGTGCATCGATCTCGGCTTCGGCCAATTCGCTCATCTCCGGGTCAGACCGCATGGCTTTGGCGGAAGCGAGGTCTTCCAGCGAGCGGTCCAAGGCATGCAGCTGACTTCGCACCGGCTCCAGTTGCGCGTACTCGCGGCTCAAGTCGCGGAAGCGCGCGTTGTCAGCCGATGCATTGGGCTCGGCGAGCATGCGCGCGACTTCCTCGTGCCGCTCAACCAAGGACTCAAGTTTGCGACGGATACTGGGACTCAAGCTCATGGGCGGGTAGCGGGTGCGTGGTCGGTGAAGGGCAGGCGGAGCGGTTGGCGGGACGAGTTCAATGTGGCTCTCAAGGCTCGTCTTTCGATGGATCGGCAATCAGTGGATCGGCATTCAAAGGATCACCATCGCTGCGATTGTCATGAAACAGGCGCTCGGCCGCACGCAACAGTTCGGCGTCTCCGCGCAATGCAGCCGCGCGCAAATTGGCGCTTGGCGCATGTAGCAGCTTATTGGTCAGGGTGTGTGCGAGATAGTCCAAGGCCTGCTCGGGCGAGCGGCCTTGGCTAAGCATGGCGCGTGCGCGCACTAACACGGCGTCGCGCTCAGCTTCGCCGCGTTGCCGAAGTTCGCGCAGCGCATCGATGCGGTCGCTGGCTTGCCACCACGCCAGAAAATGCTCGACTTGAAGTTCGATGATGGCTTCGGCTTGCTCGGCAGCTTCCCGCCGCGAACGGCGGTTTTCGGCAATGCTGCGGTCGAGATCGTCAACGGTATACAGATAGACGTTGTCCAAGTCCGCTACCGCCGCTTCGATGTCGCGCGGAACGGCCAGATCAAGCAGAAAAACCGGCCGTTGCTTACGCAACTTCAATGCTTGGCGGACCGATTTGACGCTGAGTACAGGCTCGCGGCTGGCGGTGGCTGAAATGACGATGTCGGCTTCGCTCAAGTGTCGATCCAGCTCTTCCAGCGGCAGCGCGTACCCACCAAAGCGCGAAGCCAGCGCTTGCGCGTGCGACAGCGTGCGATTGGCGACCAGTAATCGGCGTACGCGTTGGTCAAGCAAGTGCCGACCGGCCAACTCAATCGTGTCGCCAGCGCCAATAAGCAGCACGGTCGCGCGGTCAAGTTCGGCAAACACCTGCTGCGCAAGCTTGACGGCCGCAAACGCGACCGACACCGGATGCGCGCCAATTTGGGTGTCGGTACGCACCCGTTTGGCGACCGCAAAGGCGTTCTGAAACAAGCGGTCTAGGGGGGTTTTCAAGGCGTTGGCGCGCCGCGCCAGCTGGTACGCCGATTTGACTTGGCCCAACACCTGCGGCTCACCCAAAATCAGCGAGTCGAGCCCGGTGGCAACGCGGAACAGATGCCGCACGGCTTCGCCGTCGGTATGGCAATACGAATACGTCCGCAACTGATCGACTGGCAGGTGGTGATGCTCGGCTAACCAAAGTTCCGGTAGATGCCCGGCATCGGCATCCACCGTGCAATACACCTCGGTGCGGTTGCAAGTCGAGAGCACCGCCGCTTCACGCACACCGGCGCGGGCAAGCAATTCTGTCAAGGCCGCGGGAATGGCCTCCTCGGCAAAGGCGACGCGCTCGCGCATTGCCACCGGCGCGGTCTGATGATTGATTCCGAGAGCGAGCAGGGGCATCGGGTTATTCTGTAGCGCTGCGGGCAGGTCTGAAACCGTCGCGCCGGGTCAGGCGCCACGAGCATACCGTTGCCTCGCTTTAAACCCCGGAGACCCCGATGCTGAAAACGCTGCCAATAATGCTGGGCCTAGTGTACCTGCTCACCGCCACAGTGCCGTCGCGCGCTGCCGACGAGGCCGGACTGCTAGCGCTGATGAGCGGCGAGTTTGCCCTTCAAGAAGGTCGTTTTGCGGATGCCGCGCTGGCGTATGCCGACGCGGCGAAAGTCAGCACAGATCCCGATTTGGCCGAGCGCGCGGCTCGCGTTGCACTGCTCTCCAATGATCCGGTCCTGATTCGGCAAGCGTTGACCAGATGGCAGAAGTTGGCTCCGGATTCTGCAGGCGCGCGGCAAATGCAGGCCGTGTTGGCGCTGCGCGAGGGGCGTGTTGACGACGCCTTAGTGGAAATTCGTGCGCTATTTGCGAGTGGCGAGAAAGACAGCTGGCGGTTCGCCCTGCAAGCATTGGCAGGCGAGCGCAAGAATGCGGCGGTGGGCAAAGTGATGGCGCGCTTGGTCGCCGATGGGGCAATACCCACCGCGATTGAGCCGATGTTGGGTTTCGGCGGGCTGGCACAAAGCCTCGAATTGGACGAAGTGTCGGCCGCCATGGCGCTCGCCGTCACCAAGCATCATCCCGAACTTGCAAAGCCTTGGCTGTGGCGGGCCGAAATTGAGCGCCAACAAGAAGAGCCTAAGGCGGCGCTGCGATCGGTACGCCGCGCGCTTGCTTTGCCCGGCCTAGATACCGCGACGCGCCTGTCGGCCGCAGCCTTGCTCGACGCGCTGGGCGAAACCTTGTCAGCGGCGGACGTGCTGGCTAAAGGCGAGCAGACCGATGCGACCTTGGCGGGTCGCGCCGCCTATTTGGCCCGCGCCAATGCGACCGAAGCGTTGACGACCCTCTACACCGAGCTGCAAGTGGGCTCATCCCCGTTGCCGGCGGCACGGCTTTACCTGCTCGGCCAGCTGGCTGAATTGCGCAAGCAGCCAGCGGAGGCGCTGACTTGGTACCGGCAGATCACCGATCCCGCGATGTTGGATCAGACCACCCTACGCATTGCCTTGGTACAGGAGGAAAGCGGCAATCTAAGTGCTGCGCTGGCGACGTTGCACGCTTACCAAACCAGCGACAGCGAAAACGGCGAAGCGCTGGTCAATGCCTACTTGCTGGAGGCAGAATTGCTCAACCGCCGCAAGAAGCACGAGGACGCCTTGGCGGTTTACGAACGCGCGTTGCTGGTGTTCGAAGACGATCCCGAATTGCTGTACGCACGCGCGCTGGGTTTCGAGAAGGTGGGTCGCGTCGATGCGGCGATCACCGACTTGCGTCGACTGCATGAACTGGATCCAGAAAACGCCGACACCATGAATGCGCTTGGCTACACCCTCGCTGACCGCACTGAGCAGTTTGCAGAGGCGCTGACCTACATCGAACGAGCGTTGAAATTGAAGCCCGACAATCCAGCGATCATCGACTCGATGGGTTGGGTGCTATTTCGTTTGGGCCGCCTGGAGGAATCGTTGGTGCACCTGCGGCGCGCATTTGAGTTGCAACGGGATGCCGAAGTGGCCGCGCACCTTGGCGAAGTGCTGTGGGTCGCCGGCAACAAAGATGAAGCGCAAAGCATCTTCCGACTGGGCAAGGAAATTGACCCCGACAATGCGGCATTGAACCGCACCATGAAGCGACTGTTGCCTTGACTCTGCTGGTGAGCCTGTTCCGCTATGTAGCGTTTCTAGCGTTGCTGTTGGTGCTGGTCAGTTGTCGAACTTATGCGCCGCGAACAGGCGATGCTGCCGACTTGGCGCAGCAGGCGTCACGAGAGGCGCAACTCGCGACGCTTGATCGCTGGTCGTTGAGCGGGCGCTTGGCGGTGTCCAACGGTGATGACGGCGGCAGCGGAAACTTGCATTGGACGCAAGGCGTCGGCCAATACGAACTGGAAGTTCAAGCGCCCGTCACCAGACAAACGTGGCGGCTGCAAGTGAAGCCTGGAATGGCGCGGTTGGAAGGGCTGGACGGTGGTCCTCACGAGGATACCGACGCCTCGGCTCTGCTGGCGCGCGAGGTCGGTTGGGTACTGCCGTTGGCTGATCTGGCTTCTTGGGTGCGCGGGTCGCGCGGGGACGGTGAGTCAACCCTGCGATTTGCCGAGGACGGGCTGCCGATCGAGCTTGTCCAGCATGGATGGATCGTCGAGTACCGTGCGTGGGATCGAGGGCTTTCGCCGCCACTGCCAACCAAGATATTTGTCCAGCGTGGCAAGCAAAAGGTACGCTTGATCGTCACTCGCTGGCATTCGCCAGACGCGCCTTGATGGTCGACGAAAGCCGGGCAGACGGCGATGAGCAATGACCTCGACCAGCATTGGAGCTATTGGCCAGCGCCCGCCAAGCTCAACCTTTTTCTGCGCATTGTTGGCCGTCGCGAAGATGGCTATCACCGTTTGCAGACCGTTTTCCAGTTGTTGGACTGGGGCGACGAGGTGGCATTGCGAACGCGCGACGATGGCCGCATCGTTCGCCACGCCGGCCCACCCGGCGTAAGCAGCGACGATGATCTGACGGTGCGGGCGGCAGTCGCTCTGCAATCAGCGAGCGGAACGCGAAAGGGTGCCGACATCGGGCTGACCAAACGCATACCTGTTGGTGGCGGATTTGGCGGTGGTAGTTCAGACGCCGCTAGCGTACTGATGGGGCTCAACTGGCTTTGGGATTTGCGTCTCGACCTAAAATCCTTGGCCGATATTGGACTTCGCTTGGGTGCCGATGTGCCGGTGTTCGTGCACGGCCGCAGTGCTTGGGCGGAAGGCATCGGTGAGCAGCTCACTGCTGTCGATTTACCCGACCGCCATTATCTGCTGCTTGATCCGGGCGTTATGGTGCCAACAAGAGAGCTGTTCCAAGCGCCTGAATTGACAAGAAATGACTCGCCAATCACAATGCGCGACTTCTTGAATCCAAATGGCTTCGGCAATGCCTTCGAGGCTGTTCTGCGCGCGCGGTCGGCGCGCGTAGACGGAGCTTTGAATGCACTGTCCAATTTTGGACGAGCGCAACTAACGGGTTCGGGTAGCGGTTGTTTTGTCGCGTTCGCAAGTCCGCTTGAGGCAGAGCAGGCGCGCGTGCAGTTGGCAACACGCTGGTCGGTTTGGTGCGCGCATGGTGTCAACTGTTCGGGCCTGAGTAGCGAGCTTGTGGTGCGGCAGTCCGAGCGAGTGGAGCCGCGTGCTTTCCGACTTTAGTAAATGCGGGACTAATTTTTTGGGGCGTCGCCAAGTGGTAAGGCACCGGATTTTGATTCCGGCATTCGGAGGTTCGAATCCTCCCGCCCCAGCCACCTAGTGTGGTTCGCGATCACCGTATTGAAGTTCGGAGAAAGGCGTGAACACCGACGGGCTGCTGGTTTTTTCGGGTAATGCCAATCGCCCACTAGCGCTATCGGTTTGCCGCGAACTGGGCATTCGATTGGGCAAGGCACTGGTCGGTCGCTTTTCGGACGGCGAAGTCCATGTAGAAATTGAGGAAAACGTTCGTCGCCAAGAAATTTTCGTCATCCAGTCGACCTGCGCGCCGACGGCCGAGAATTT
>JANNWF010000162.1:0-9171 GCA_031408455.1 Pseudoxanthomonas sp.
GGCGTTGTCTACCTGGTGTTGAACGTGATCGAGCACCGCCTCCCAGCCCGGCGCGGCGGCGCGGGCCAACGTCGTCGCCAACTGATTGACGGTCGACGGGTCATCGTCAGAGGCATTGCCGGACGCAAACGCGGCGGCAGGGTCGACTTCACCCGGCCGCGCGGCCTCCACAGGGTCATTTTCGACCGGCCGCGCGGCATCCGCTTCCCAGCCCTCGCCATAGGTCTCCTGGATGTACGCGGCTGTTGGCTTGAAGCCCAGCCCGCGCACCTTTGTGTCGCGCTCGGAGCGCGCGAGTAAATCCTCAGGCTCTTCCATCTGCCGCCACACTTTTGGCAATGCAGCAGCGGGAAAGTTGAGCGCCATCAACCACGCCACCGGGCCGCGATTAAAACTCTCGCTGATCAAATCGGCGTCGGCTTTCACCAGGTCGCCGCGCACCTCCATATGCACCTTGGCTTGGCTCAGGCTTGCGCCGTCTTCGCTGGTCATGGTCTGGCCCAGCACCACTTTGGCGATGGTTGCATCCATTGCTGATTGCAAGGCGGTGTAGTCGACGCTGCCCGAGCGTGCCGCTTCCAACAATTCGATCACCATGCCTTCTGGCAGGATCACGCCGGCATCGCTTTGGATCGCCTCAGTCGCCTCTAGCAGCTTGCGTCGCTCGTCTTGCGTGGCATTCGGCCCGTATTTGCCGACCGCCGTTGGCGCGCCGAACTTTTCCAAAAAGGTCAGCCAAAAGCGCATGCCCTCACGCTTGAAAAGCACCGGCCAATACAGCCAGTGCGCCAAGCCCAACCCATAGGGTTCATCGTCGTGATCGGCACCGGTGGCCAGCCACCAAAAATAGGGCGGCTCGGCCGGCTCGCCCTCGGCCAAATGCGACGGCGTGAGCAGTCGCAGCTGGTGCTGGTCATCGAACGCGAACCGCCGGCGATTGCGCACCTTGATGGCGTCCAATCCCACGTACTGGCCATCGCGGGCATACACCAGCTCAGCCACCGCGTAGCCATAGAAGGTGCCCCACAACATGCGGTCCGTCACACGGTCCCAGCCGACGTGCTGCAACTGCTCGCGCAACCAATCCGCCGCCGCTTTGCTTTGCCGGCGCGTATCGCCCGGCTCCACACTCCATTCTCGACTGGTCAGCGCCAAGCGCCGCTGTGCAAACGTTGCCTGCACCTGCGCGTCGCTGGCGACTTGCTCATACAACTCAAGCGATCCGCCGCGTCGTTGTAGCAGACGATCTGAGGTACGTAGCAAGCTGCCCACCCAGCCACGGGTAATGTCGCGACCGTTGCCGGTGGTGGCAATCTCACGGCCAAGTTCCGGGGTTGCCATGCTCAATAGCCTCGAATGTCGAGCCGACTCGGCACGGTGCCAAAGCCAGTATCAGAATGCTGCCCGCGCCCACCCGTCCGTAGCCCCGCACCGAAGCGTTCGCCGACCGATTCAAAGGCGATGGGAACGCCCGGCGTGGAGGCGGCGCTTAATGCCAGAAAGCACGCCCAGGCGCGATCCGCGTGGCCGCTGCTGTCGCTGTCAGCCACAAAGCGCGGAGTGCCGGTAGGGCCTGCTACCTTTTGCAGCTTGTGCAGATCGGCGCGCACCTCGGGCGTGGCAGGGATGCGCACACGCCGATCCTCAAACGCCTCTTTGCCCAAGGTAGCCAAGGCCAGCTTGTTGGCGCTGGTAAACAGCACGCCTTCCACGCGGGTGCTGCCATAGCGGCGCTTGGCATCTTCAACAGGCTTCTCGCCCATGCCGGTTTGATCCATGCAGCAACGAATCACGCGGTAGCTGCGAAACACCTCATCCAGCAAGGCGTCTTGCTCAGCAAACGTCACCCGTTTGCGGGCGATCACTTCGCGCGACACCCACACGTCGCCCACCTGCTCGATCACCCAGATGACGAACAGGTCGTGACGCGTGGCGATATCCACGCCCACAAAACACGGCCCGCCGGCATACAGCTCGGGCTTGCCTGCGTCGGCATGTTCGCAGCCGTCGATCAAGTCGAAGTCCAGCCACGCACTGGCCGAATCCAGCCATTCAAGCTCGAACTCTTGCGCCCACAGGTCAGAATCGCCCGCGCCGCGCCGGAGTTCCTCCACATCGCGCGGCAAGCCATCGGCCACCGCTTGATGGATGTTGGTGCTGTGCCGCGACCAGCCGTCATTGCTGCCGGTCATCAGCTCGTAGAACTTGTTGCCCTTGCCGTTGGGCGTACTGATGACGCGCAGTTTCAGGCCGGGTTTGGAGATCACAGGAAACAGCGCACGCCAGATCGCGCGTGAGTCTTGGTGAAACGCAAACTCATCCAGCAGCACGCTGGCCGAGAAGCCACGCGCGGTGTCTGGATTGGCTGGCAGCGCAGTGATCTTGCTGCCGCCAGCCAGTTCCACTTCGAGCGCCTTGGTAGTCGCGTCAAAGTCGTAGTCGAGTTCCTTGAAGCCCGCCTGCAACGCTCGCAAATGCAGTTTCACGCCCTCGTTCATCGCCTCGCGTGCTTGCCGCTCGCCGCGCGACAGAATCACCCAGCGACGACGGCCACCGGCGGCCTCAGCACGCAGGCAGTCGAGCACCAATTCAAGCGTGCTGGTGAAGGTCTTGCCGCACTGGCGCGCGAACATAGCGATCTTGAAGCGCGAGTCGTCTTGCACCCAGCGACGTTGGTACGCATACAGCGGCAGCGCAGGCGCGGTCACAGGTCGTAGGCGGCCTTGATGACGACGGCCACAACGGCCGGATCAATCGCGCCGCTCTTGCCCAAGGCTTCGAGCTTTTGGCGCTGCTCAAGCAAGGTTTCTTCGCGCACGGCTTTGCGAATCTGCTGGCGCGTTTGAAAGCTAAGCCGATGGCTATCCGTCGCCGCCTTGGTGGCCTGCGCCAGCTTGCGTACATCGTCAATGCTGGTGTCGTCATCACCATGCGCGCGCAAGGCCGCATGGGTCGCAAGCGTGGTCACTGCTTGCACCAGCAGCGCGCCCGCTTTCTCGCCCATATCCTCGCCTAGCTCGCCCACCAAGGCCGACGCCGCGCGATCAATCTCGCGCATGCGGCCGCTGAGTTCGGCCAAGCTCGACTGGTAACGATGCAGGCTGCTGCGCGACACCTCAGTGGCGGGGAATGTTGACCGCAGCGTGTCGATCATTTCATCCAGCGTGTGCCGATCCTCACGCAACAAGCGCTCGATTAGCGCGCGCTGATCGGCGGGTAGGCGACGAATGCGGGAGGCACGTCCGGCGGCCATCGTCTCAGCCGCCCGGCTGGCTGATGCCAGGCACAACGGCCGCACCGCGCACCACGTCACCGCCGCGCTCGGTCAGCGTGGCCACCAACACCGGGCCAATATCCTCAATGCGTACCAGCTGCTGCTCTTCCAGCCAACGCAGCTGGCCGCGCGTCCAGTCGCGGCTCACTGCGTGCCCGAAGTGATCCAGTGCCACCGTAAGCACAGAGCTGTTGGCGCGGCGTCCGGTTTGCTCGGCCAAAATGCGCAGCAACACCAAGCGTCGATCCGCTTGCAGGTAGTCACTGTAGGGCGTCTTCATCGCCGGCTCTCCAACAGGTACTTTTCGATTCGATTGACCGCTGCGCCGGTCGCCTCCGAGCGTTCGTCCAGCGCACCCACCGACTTGTCGATTCGCGCCAATTGCTCGCGGATTTGCAGCAAGTCTCGGTGCTTGGGCATGCCGTCCACCGAGGTTTCCAAGATGGAAAGGCGTTTGTCGAATTGCGCCTTGCTGTCCATCAGATGACGGTCGATGACTTCGAGCCGCGTGTCTAGTTCGCTGTCGGCGTGCTTCATCGATTCGTGCATCGCCTGCCAGCGCGAGTCGCTGCGCGCGGCGATGAATATCCACACGTTGATGCCGACGCTGCCCATCAATGCAAGCACCTGCGCCAATGCCAACCAATCGCGTAGCTGGGAACCCATGACATCAGCGCCCATATCGCATCCTTTCCTCATGTTCGTTGGCGCAGCTGGCGCAGCGGCTGGTGCAGTTGCGCAAGGCCACCAGCCGCGCGGGCTCAATGGCGAGCTGGCAGTCGATGCACAGCGCGTGGATGTCCGTGGGCAGCGGCTTTGCGGTTGACGCAGCACGCTTGAGCGTCGCGTCCAGCGCGCGTTGGCGGTCGGCTTCTTCGACCTGGTGAGCGGCATCGGCAGAGTCAGCCATGCGGGCGCTCCCGCAGTGGGCGACCGTCCAACGCGTCTTGCAAGTCTTCGATGCAGGCAAGCGTGGCGCAGGCATTGGCGCGCGCGGCGGAGACTTCACGCGGGGCCATGCCAGCGCGGGATTCAGCCCGTGCCCATGCGCGCTGGCGAATCTGCCACGTGTCGGTCACTGCACTCAGCACCGCCCGCATTTCACTCGGGACAGTCGGCGGCGGCAAGCCCATTCTCGGCAAGCGCCGCGCAGTAGCGCCTGATGACTTCCCGCTCATGGTCGCTCGCTGCCTTGGCCAGATCGACGTGGCGCGTCCGGCAACGGTGATACGCCCGCGCGGCCTGCTGGAACGTCCGCATCAGCGTCACCCCAGAATCGTCCACCAAGCGGGGTAGCTCCGCTGGGCACGGCAGCTTCAAACCACTGGCTATCGGCGGTGGTGGCGTGGGTGGCGGGGATGATTCCGGAGGCCGCGTCGTTCCAAATCTGCACCCCGAAAGCGCCAACGCGACAACGCAGCAAATCAGCAGCGGCCGCACTCGCAAGCTGCGCGTCCAACACATCGCGCTGGACCACAAACAAGCTATCGATGGCATCGAGCGACTCCTGATGTTGGCTCGCAATAAGGTCCATTCGCCGCGCTGCCGTGCGCGCGTCTTGCGCGGTGGCCACCGAGTTCTGGCGCAGGCTCTCGGCGGCCTCACGCAGTGCCGTGGCATCGGCGCGCAGATCCACCACTTCGCGCTGCGCGGTGCGGCCTTGCGTCCATTCGCGACCGGCCCAAAAGCCGCCTGCGCCGGCGCTGGTAGCCACAGCGGCGAGTAGCCAAAGCGTGGGGCCGATGCGGGTCACCCCGAGAAACGCCAGCACGCTCATGGGCACACCGCCACACCGTCCCAGCCCGCTTCGATGTACGCCGGCTCAAGCCGCAACAGGATGCGGGTGATGTAACCGCGATTCTCTTTAAGTGCCCACCCGGCGCGCGCCGAGTGGGCGTCAACGTGCTCAAACCAGCGGGCCGGATCGGCACCGGAAGCCAACGCCCGCCGTTTGTCGCGCTGCACCCAGCCCAGTCCACTGTTGTAAGCCGATAGCGTGAACGCCCAGCGGTCACAGGGCGTGGCACCTTGCACGCGCTCATACAGCCAGCGGTCGTAACACGCGGCGGCGCGAATCGATTGCGAGGCGTCCCACGGATCAAAGCCAAACAGGCTGGGGCATACCGATGGCAGCCACTTCGCCGTATCTGGTGTGAACTGAGCAAGGCCAAGCGCGTATGCGCTTTGCGCACCGGGCCTCCACCCGGACTCCTGGTGAATCTGCGCGGCCAACCGCGCCGGGCTCGCGTCCAAGCCAAAGTGTTCGGCCGAGGCGCGCTCAATCTGCAAGCGATAGCCGACGCTGGCTTGCGGGATGCGCACGGCGGGCATGCTCGGCGTGGCCGCGTTGGCGAGTGTGCCAAGCGCAAGCACGCTCCACACCAGCAACACCAGCACGATCACCATCCACGCAAGCGATAGCCAGCGCAGCCACTTCACCCAGCGATGTGGCGCGCGACCGAGCATCAGGGCACCAGCGCGCCGGCCACAATGCTTGCCGCCACAATCAGACCCTTGCGCTTCCACGCCGTGCCCTGCTCGATGCCCTTCAATTCATCCGGCTGCGCACTCCGAAAGATGCGGTAGTCCACCCAATCACCAGCGAACGCGAACGCCGTCAGTTTGGCGATGCCGTACAGCATCAAGCCGAACTTCACCGGGTTAATCCACAGCACCACCGCAAAGGTGATGATCGCCACCAGCAACACGGGCTGGCGGGTCAGCTTGGCAAACGTGGCGCGTGCCAGCGTCATGGTTGACATACAAAGCTCACCGGAATACCGGCGACATACCGGCGTGCGGCCAACTTAGGCGCGCGCGCGAGGGGCGCGGGATTGGCGTGCGCCAAAACTAGCTTTCGTCGAACAGCCGGCCTTGCAGCTTGCTTTGATACAGCGCTTTCTGCTGCCGCAGGATGCGGTACAGGTGCGTCACGTCCAGATCATGCTGGCGCGCCAAGGCTTCGTGATTGTTGCCGCGCGAGTCGAGCCAAATCTGCTTGTCGCGCAGCGCCAAACGCAGCGCGTCGCCGCGCGGGATGTTGTAGGCGCGGCCACCCAGATAGTCGCCAATCACGATGCAGCGGTCGCGTGCGTCGAGCGCCGCCTTTTGCTCCGTCATACCCGCGCGAAGGTTCATTTGCCGTATCAGCTCGTAGAGCGTGTGCAATCGCTCGGGCCACTTCAAACCATCAACTTCATCGCCCAAGCGGTCAATCAGGTCCAACGCATCACAGGTGAGCGCGTCGAACAAGGCGGGCTGATCGGGTTTCGGCTTGCTCACGCACCACCCGCTTGTTTGGCGCGCTGTTCGGCCAGATAAGCCGTGCGCTTGGCGCTGTCCCAGCCGCCCAATTGCACCATGCGATCCGCATACAGCGTGGCCTCATGCAGCGGATCGCTCACCGGCTCGGCACTCCGGTGCTTGCCTGCGCGGCGATCCGTTTCCACCTGCTGCTCGGCCTGAGCATTCAACTGCTCTGCCAGACCAAACACTACCGCGCGCAAATAGTGGTGATTGACCAGCGGCAGGCTCAAGCGCTCGCGCTGCGCCAGCAAGTGCTCGATGCCGGCAATCCATGCCGCCGGTGTCGCCTTGCGTCGCGCGCTGCTGCGCTCGTCTTTGCATACCGTGCCGGTGGCCACCAAGGCCAGCAGCTCATCCACCAGCCGCAGCACGCGCGGCAGACGCAGTGCGGTCTTGGCCGGTTTGAACAGCGGCAGATAGTCGACCACTGCGCGGCCCAGCCGCGCGTCCACCACCGCCAGTTTGGCGATCACCCGCTTGGCATCGTCTTCCACCAAAAACGCGGCGATATCGCCTTGGCAGCCGCAGCTAGGACAGGTAGCGCGCAGGCTCATGCGGTGGCGGTATCCACGGCTACTTGGAGCTGGCCCGCCAGCCACAACCGCACCGCCTTGAGCTGCGGCAGCCGGCGTCGCCAGTTGCTGGCAAGACCGTTGATTCGTGCCGCAATCTCTGCATCGGTGAAGCCAAGCGTGGCACTTATCTGGTTGACTTCCGCACCGATGTCGCGTTTCTGCTGCTCCACATCCAGCGCCGCAATGATGTCGCGGAGCTGCGGCTCGGTTTGCAGCCATGCCACCCGCTCCACCCGGTGCATGCGCTTGGCGATGGCATCGGCATAGGCCCAGCTCAGGCCCATATCGGCCAGCTGCGCCTCGATCTTGGTAATCATGGCCGGTAGCTGGGCAAAGTTGTGCGGCTTGCCTGGGTATCCCCGTGCCGCGCGATCCGATGTCCGCTTGGGTGCTGCCGCGCCCAGCTGGCGCAACTCATCCAGCACAGCGCGGCGCTGCTTGGGCGTCAGATCGGCCGCGCTGCGCACGCCTGTTCCACAGGTGGCCGATACGCGCTCAATCAGATCGCGATAGGTGCCGTCATCCAGTTGCAGCTGTCCCTTGGCCACGTGGATGGCCGACAGCTGCGCGCGGCGCAGCGTGGCATCGTTGGCGGCGCGCGCGGCCATGTCAGGCCACCTCTTCCAGCTGCGTCTCAAACGGCACAATAACGAAGTCTTCGCGCTGGGTGATGCTGATGCCGCGCACGCCGGCCACGGCTTCTGGCTCAGCCAGGATGGCTTCCTTGTTGATTTCGATCTTCTCGCGCAGCAGGCGGCCGAGACCCAGCTGGCGCAGCAGATCAATCACCACGTCGCCGCCGCGTACCAACACCGAGGGCGGTCGCATGCGCCAGCGCACTTCGCCGCTTGCCAGATTGACGGTCTTGCTCTTGCCGCCTGCGGTCAGATCGCTGCGGTGCGTTTCGCACCACATTTGCACGCCGTGGGTGAGCTGCGATATCACCTCGCCGTGCGGCTTGGCGGCTTCCTCAAACTCTTGCTTGAGCACCGCCAGGCGATCATTCATCGCCGCTTGAATGCGCTCGCGCTCGCGTTGGCGACGGCCAATCTCGGCGATGGCCTCGGTGCATTCAGCGCGTGACTGCGGCACGTACAGGGCCGCGTCGGACTTGATGCGGGTCTTTCTGACAGCGTTCATTCGGCGTCCTCGGGGGTTGGGTTGGCGGCGTCGTGTTCGGCCGCATGCGGGTTGGTGTGGGTGCGAAAGATGCGATCCAGATCAGCGTTGAGCTGCGCGCCCCACCACGGCGGCAGCGGGTCATCGGCTGGCATGGCAAGGCTCCGCAGATCGGGCTTCGGCTTTGCGCTTGGCTTGCACCGCCAGCCACGCGCTGCGCCAGCGCACGGCAGTGGGCTCGGCGCAGGCCCAGCGCTCCACAATGGCCTTGAGCTTGGGCACGGCGGGCTGCTCGACAAACCACAGCGTGACTTCCATCAAGCGGAGCCGATGACGGCCGTTATCGTTGCGCCCGCTCATGCTGTTGCCCGTTGGCGGGCCGCGCGATGCACGCGGCAATCGTCGACGTCAGCCACTGCCGTCCAACTGACCATGCAGTTGGCCGGCTCGGCCACGAATACGTCGCGCACTTGGCCGTCTGGCCCGCACTGACGCCGCAGGGTGGCGCGCTGACTCAGCTGCGGGCAGGGCGCGTCAATGTCGATGCGCGGGCGACCGCCGCCCACCTCCACGTGGGTGACGGTGCAGTTAAGCGAGGCCAACGCATCCACGCAGCCGGCGGCACGAATCAGCGCGCCGTAAATGGCGGTGGTAATCACGTCCATCAGCGCGCTCCTGTGAAGTTGTCGGTGAGGCAGGCGACCTGAACAAAGCCATACCCGCCGGGGCTGCTGGAATACGTCGCCACCTCGCACTCAAGCCACGGCTCGATGGTCTGGCTGACCCGAATGCGGCCCTGGTAAGGAAACGGCCAGCCGCTCAGATCGGGCGGTTGCCAGCCGGCCACCTGCGGCGCGTGAGACCACTTGCCGACGCATTCGGCAATCACCGTGGCCA
>JANNWF010000163.1:0-12329 GCA_031408455.1 Pseudoxanthomonas sp.
ACCGAGCGGAACGTGAGTGAGCCGGTCGATATTGGCGACAATCGTTACTTGGCACTGAGAGTCGTGGAACACCAGCCGGCGAAGCCGATTCCCCTCGCTGATATCCGGGACCAAGTGGAAGCCGAGCTGCGCCAAGAGCGACGCGCGAAGCAGGCAAGTGAGAAGGCGAAGTCGCTGTTTGATCGTTTGCAGGCCGGCGAATCACTGGCAACCATCGCGACTGAGCTTTCGCTTGAGGTACAAGAAGCGCTGGATGTTGGCCGCACCGGAGTTGCCGTCGATGCCGCGATCAGCACCGCAGCATTCGCACTGCAACACCCCGGCAAAGACACGGTGGTGAGTTCGCAAGTCACACTGGGTGGGGATCGTCACGCCCTGCTACAGGTGATTGCGGTTCGTCCTGGCAAACCTAGCGATACTGAAGGCGAACAACGGACCGCGCTACATGATCAGTTGGCGCAAGCCTATGGTGCTGCCGAATCACAGGCGTATATCGCCGCGCTGCGTAAGCAAATAGTGGTGGAGCTCGCGCCAGAACGGATGTAGTTTGCTTCCTTGGCGACTCGAGCGCAGTCGGCATCCTATGGGAGTGCGCGACCGCGTTTGACCTCGATATTGGGCGATACGCTCAATCGATGCCCGTCATGCCAAGAATGCTGTACCCCGCATCAACGTGAGTGACTTCTCCGGTGATGCCAGCAGCCAAATCTGAGCACAAGAACGCCGCTACGTTGCCCACGTCTTCAATGGACACACTGCGTCGAAGGGGTGCGTGCGCCTCGACGTGGCCCAGCATTTTGCGGAAGTTGGCGATACCTGCGGCGGCCAAAGTCTTGATGGGGCCTGCCGAGATGGCGTTGACCCGGGTTCCCTCGGGGCCCAAATTGAGCGCCAGGTAGCGGACGCAGGCTTCCAGGCTTGCCTTCGCAAGGCCCATCACGTTGTAGTTTGCTAACGCGCGTTCGGCACCCAAATAGCTCAGCGTCAAAATGGCGCCATTGCGCCCGCGCATCTGCGGCCGAGCGGCCTTGGCAAGCGCCGCCAAGCTATAGCTGGAAATGTCGTGGGCGATCGCGAAATTTTCGCGCGTCAGGCCATCCAGAAACTCACCCTCGATGGCCTCGCGAGGGGCATAACCGACTGAGTGGACCAATATGTCAAATCCGTCCCAGCGCTCAGTCAGTGCCGCAAACACGGCATCGATCTGGGAGTCATCGGCGACATCCAGCGGAAACACGATGTCTGAGCCACACGCTTGCGCGGCGGCCTCAACGCGCGACTTCAACTTCTCGCTTTGATAAGTGAATGCCAGTTCGGCACCCTCCCGATACATGGCTTCAGCGATTCCGCTGGCGATGGAACGTTGGCTAGCGATTCCGATGATGAGCGCGCGCTTGCCGCTAAGAAAACCCATAGTGCCTTCCAGTTTCAAGTGAAGGCACAAGTTTACCCGCCGCGTTAGGCAAACGTCCTGACCTGCTCGCTGCGGCGGTCGCTAGGTCTGTGGTCCGCAAGTAGTCGCTGTTGGCGCGTGTTCGATAGCTCAGTTTGGAGCAATCCGAATACGCTGGCCTGGTCGAATGACGCTGCGGGGCGACAGGCCATTGATACGCAGCAAGTCACGCAGCTTCACGCCGTAGAGTCTGGCAATTAGCCATAGGTTTTGCCCGCGAGTGACGACGTGGTCGGTCGGCGGATTTGCGGCTAGTGAAGTTCCGGTGGTGTGATTGGGGCCACTTCCATCGAGCGGTGCCGATGGGTTTGCGCTCGCTGTCACGACTGCGCGCGCGGCTCGCTCCGGCAACAGGATGGTTGTTGAGGCGTTGTCTGCGATATCGCCGTCGCGAAACGCAGCGTTGTATCGCAGGAACTCGTCAACAGTCACCGAGTACGCTTGCGCAAGCTTGTTGGTGCTGCTGATACCAATCGGTCGCTTTACTTCGACTAATGGCTCAAAAGACAGCTTGGTCGTATCCAAACCATGCAATGGCGGGTTGCGAAGAATGCAACCCAACGCCGAGATTTTGTGCAAATAAACATAGCTATGTGGGGCCAAGGTGGTGGGTAGACCGGCCGGATTCAGCGGATGATTGCGGATGGCACGGGCGACACGGTAGGCACCAGCGTTGTACCCCAGCAACGCGAGCCGCCAATCGGAAAATTCCTTCTGCAACTGAGCAAGGTGTTCGACGGCGGCACGGGTGGAGTCAATGGCAGCGCGACGTCCGTCGTAGACTCGGTCGATTCGAAGGCCATGCGCACGACCGGTTGATTCGGTGAACTGCCAAAGTCCCTGCACCGAGCCACGGTTGCCGGGGTCGGCACGAAAACCGCTCTCTGCCCAAGGTACCAGTGCGAATTGACCCGGCAGGTTGTGCTGTTCGACGGCCGCCAGAACGTACTCGAGGAGCGGCAGAGCACGCTCGATCTTGTCGAGCAAGGCCTCAGGCCGCCGCATCAGACTTCGAATTTCGCGCTCGATTGCTACGCTCTGACAGCGGCCATCATCAACCAGCTGTTCGCGCAATCTAATCAGCACATTGGCTGCCGTTGGCGTATTGCTGTCTATCTTGGGATTCAGGTCCGGTGTCGGGGTGATGCTTGCAGACGCAATATCGACTGACTCTGAAAGCGGCAATGGCGCCGAGCGGATGTCGGCGCTCGGCTGCACAGTGGACTCCGCGCCCGCCGACTTGACTCGTGTCGGCAATCCACTACAGCCGCTCAGGCCGATGGCGACAATAGCGCCAGCGAAGGCTACTCGGAGGCGTTGGCGGGGGAGGCTCATGTGCCCATCCAGTTGCCAGCGGTGAAGCCATCTTTCCAGTGACGCAACGCTGCGAAGCGGGCCACGCGATCATCGCTATCGCGCCCAGTTTGCTCTGCGATCGCTTGCCGGACTGACGGTGAATCGACCCGCAAGAAGGGGTTGCACGCACATTCGCTAGCCATAGTCGTCGGCAACGTAGGGATCCCCTGGTGGCGGAGTGCCCGTACTTGTTTAACACGCTTTCTAAGCAACGGGTTGTGGGGGTCAACAACGCTGGCGAACCGCGCATTGGCGGCAGTGTATTCGTGAGTGCAGCAGACGACGGTCGCCATAGGCAAGGCACAGAATTGATCGAGAGCGACGAGCATTTGCGCAGGCGTCCCTTCAAATAGTCTGCCGCAGCCGAGACTGAACAGCGTATCGCCACAAAACAGCCGGGTGCCGTCGTAGTAGGCAACATGACTTCGGGTGTGGCCGGGCACGCCAATTACGCGAATCCGTGCGCCAAGTGCCGCAATGACGATCTCCTCGCCGTCGGCCACGCGGTGGTCAGCAATGGGAATGCGTGTGTCGACTGGGGCGTACACAGGGACGGGGCACGACGCTACGATTTCGGCAATTCCGCCGATATGATCAGGGTGATGATGCGTAACCAGGATCGCGACGGGGCGCAGACCACCCTTTATTGCCGCCAGCACTGGAGCGGCATCGCCGGGATCAACGATGATCGCTGCGCCATCGCAATTGCTGAGCAACCAAATATAGTTGTCTTCTAGGGCGGGCAGGGCGCGCAAGGTGATCATCGGCGGAGCTCACTAGTCTTCGATTTTGGCTGACGCTCGCCGCAGGCTACGGCACAATGATCGGCAAGATGCCGGCCCTTCTCTCATCACGTCAACCCAACGTCTGTCGTAACTGGTTCAATTCCGCGTTAGGACTCAGCTTGGTTCGCGATGCACAACGCCGTGTAACGCCGCTGTTGACGTCGCACATCGGCGTTCGCGGATTGTTCGTGAGGCCCTGTGCGGAAGCCTCTCCTCTGCTGTCGGGGAACATGTTGCAATCCACGGTGAGTCTTTATCACACGTCTAACGGATTGGCAGGTGATCTTCGCTGTCGCGCAGAATCTCTGCCGTTTGAAAGCGAAACGCTTTCGCTCATCTACCTTCTGTACGCCACCGACGTGGCTGATGACCCGTCTGCATTGGTGGCTGAATGCGCAAGAGTGCTACTGCCGGAGGGCGTGTTGTTTGCGATCCGATTGTCGACGACAAGTTTTTGGCGCCTGAGTTGGGGGCGCGGCGTGCCACGGCCCCTCGCCGAGCGACAGATGCATAGCATGGTGATCGACGCTGGACTTTCCATCGAACAGGAGTTGGGCATTGGGCCATTGTGGCCGCGCCAGATCGAGCCGCCGGCCGCTGACGCCAGTGTCGCCGAGTCGAGGTGGATTCCCGACCCGTTACGACCCTCTGCCTTGGTGGTCGCGCGCAAGCGTCGTGCTGGCATGACCGCTATCGGGCCACGCAAGGCTTCCGCAAAAATCGGCTCACATGCCCATGCTGGCTAAGCCTTTTAGCGCTGGCAGTAGGGAGGTCGAAATCCATACGGATGGAGCCTGCATCGGCAACCCAGGGCCGGGTGGCTGGGGTGCGCTGCTGCGATGCAACGATGTGGAGCGTGAACTTTCTGGAAGCGAGCCAGATACCACCAACAATCGAATGGAACTGATGGCCGCGATAGCCGCGCTCGAGGCGCTGAAGTCGGGTTGTCAGGTGCGTCTGCATACCGATTCGCAGTACGTGCAAAAAGGCATCACCGAGTGGGTGGATGGTTGGATCCGCCGCGGCTGGAAGACGGCGGCTGGCGCTGTGGTCAAGAATCAAGATCTGTGGCAACGGTTGCAGGCGGCCCAACGACCGCATCGGGTGCAATGGGTGTGGGTGCGTGGGCACGCGGGTCATGTCGATAACGAGCGCGTGGACCGATTGGCCCGGCGTGCCGCGGAACTCGCACCACGTGCGGGCAGAAGCGTAGAGGCCACATGAGACAAGTGGTTTTGGATACTGAGACCACCGGACTGGCGGTTGAAAAGGGTCACCGGGTTGTAGAAATCGGTTGCGTCGAGTTGGTTGAGCGACGCGCCACTGGGCGTACCTTTCAGCGCTATCTCAACCCGCAGCGACCAATGGACCGCGGCGCACAGGAGGTCACCGGGTTGAGTGACGAGTTCTTGGCCGATAAAGCGATGTTCGCTGACGTGGCGGATGAATTTGTCGAGTTCATTCGCGGCGCGGAATTGATCATCCATAACGCCAGTTTTGATATCGGGTTTCTCAATGGCGAGTTGGCGCGGCTCGATGGCCACTATCCGACCATGCAAGCGATGTGTGGGGTAGTTGACTCGTTGGCCCTGGCACGTGAGCGCTATCCGGGTCAGCGCAACAGTCTTGACGCGTTATGCAAACGCTTGCAGGTCGAGAGCGCCCATCGCACTTTGCACGGCGCCCTGCTAGACGCACAGTTGCTAGTCGATGTATATCTCAACCTCACCGCGGGCCAGAGTGACCTGGGATTTGACTCGGTGCCGGTTCAGCCCACGGTCACGCAGCAGCAGACTGACGCGCTGAAATCGAGTCAGCATCAGGTTTATGTTCGATTCGCAGATGTAACAGAGTTGTCGCAGCATGACGACCGGATTCGCGCAATGTGTGCGACGGGAGTTTGTCTTTGGAAAAAAGCAGAAGTTCTGCCACACAGCAGTGAAGCAGTAGTGGCATAATCGGGGCGACTCTCGGGTCCGAAACACTCTTGGGGAGGAGTTGGGGATGAGACACGGTATTTATTCAATTCTGCTGGGCTTGTTGGCCGCGTCGACTGTGCAAGCGTCGGTCGTTGCTACCATCCACGCCGACAAGCACATGGGCGTCGCGACCTGCAGTAGCAGTGTTTGCCACGGCGCCTCTCAGCCATATAAAGACTCAAACGTCTGGCAAAGCGAGTTTGCTCGATGGCAGGAATACGATCCGCACTCGACCAAGGCCTATCAGGCGTTGGCGACAGCGGAGGGCCAATCGATCGCTCGAAAACTCGGCTTGGGCGATGCGCGAGAGGCCAAGGTTTGCTTGGACTGCCACGCTGACAACGTGCCTGAGGCGGGGCGCGGTGAGCGCTTCCAGATGAGCGACGGCGTCGGCTGCGAAGCCTGTCATGGTGGCTCTGAGCGCTGGTTGACGGCCCATACGGGCAAAAGCACGCCTCATGCTGAGAACATCAGCAATGGCCTCTATCCGACGTCAGACCCGGTAAAGCGCGCTGAGTTGTGCCTTTCATGCCACATGGGCACGCCGGATCGAATGATCACTCATCGCATCATGGGCGCGGGCCATCCGCGCCTGGGCTTTGAGCTGGATACATTCACTTGGTTGCCGGAAGTCACCCACTACGAAATCGACGACGATTACATCCAACGCAAAGGTGAGTTCAACGGCGTTCGCGATTGGGGAATAGGCCAAGGTGTTGCGGCTGTGAACTTGCTCGATACCTTGACCGATGCACGGCATGGTTGGAACGGGATATTTCCTGAATTAGTGCTGTTCGACTGTCATGCCTGTCACAAACGCATGGACAGCGGAAAGTGGGCGGCGCGCCCCGGCACCGGTCTTGGGCCCGGTGTAGTCCGTTTGAATGACGCTAATCTGGTCATGTTCCGGCATGTATTGGCGGCGGTCGATAAGGGTGCTGCGGTGCGAGTGCAGGAACGGACGCGGGCATTGCACAGAGCGACCACTGAAAACCGTGATGCCACCGCAGCGGCGGCACGTGCATTGGCGGCTGACATCCGTGGTCTGCTTCCGCAGATTGCGCAAGCTGACTTCGGACCGGGCAGTTTGGCGCCGATTTTGGATAGTTTGCTGAGTGATGCAGATCGCGGTGAATATCGCGACTACGCAGCGGCAGAGCAAGCAGCGATGGCTGCTTCCAGTGTGATCACCGCGTTTGAAACACTGAATGCCGTCGACGAAGCGAAGAGCAAAGCATTGCAGGGGCGGATTGATGCGCTGTTTGCGGTAGTCGAAAACGAAAACGCCTACGCAATGAGCAATTTTGTTGCCGCCCTGCGCGAATTGCGTCGCGCCGCCAATTAGTAGGTCGAACGCGATGTCGCTCTCGTTGATCGGGGACAATCCGATCACGAGAGCCGCCGTAGGCGGCGCGTCGCGCTTGGTGGATAATCGGGTCGTTACCCGACAGCAGTCCATCTAGTGTCTTCAACTATCCTTCTCAAGTCGGTCGATATACATATCCCCGGCTACCGGATCCTTCGCCCGATTGGCGAAGGCGGTATGGCGTCCGTTTTTCTGGCGGTGCAGGAATCGCTGGATCGCGAAGTCGCCCTTAAGGTGATGGCACCAGCGTTGGCTGCCAACGCTGAGTTCACGGATCGTTTCCTTAAGGAAGGACGGATCACCGCCAAGCTCGCGCATCCGAACTTGGTGACAGTGTTCGACATTGGCTCACACGGCACGGTCTACTACCTTGCCGCCGAGTACATTCCCGGCGGCACGCTGCGCGAAAAGGTGGACGATGGTTTGCTGGTGGCAGACGCGTTGGACATCGTCTGTGATGTTGCGCGGGGCCTGCAGTTTGCGCACAACATGGGCTTTGTCCATCGCGATGTGAAGCCGGGCAACGTGCTGTTCAAAGCGGATGGCACGGCCGTGCTGGCTGACTTTGGTATTGCCAAGGCGATGGACTCCACGTCAGGTGCGACCATGGCTGGCGCATCGATCGGTACTCCGGACTACATGAGTCCCGAGCAGGCTCGCGCCGAGCAGGTTGATGGGCGTTCCGACCTTTACAGCTTGGGCGTCATGTTCTTCGAGATGCTGACGGGCGAGCCACCGTACCGTGCCAGTGATCCGTTCACCGTTGCTTTGATGCACGTCACCCAGCCGGTGCCAATTTTGCCGCCGGAACACGCTTGGTTGCAGCCGTTGCTGGACGGCATGATGGCTAAGATCGCCGACAATCGGTTTCCGACGGGAGATGCGTTTGTTGCTGCCGTTGAGCAGCTGTTGGCGGCTGCACCCGAAGCGCAGGCCTTGAAGAGTGCCGCACCCGCAAAAAAGAGGCCGATACGACGGACTGGCACCACCACTCGAACCTCCAAAGTAGAGTCGGAAGGCGTGACGCTGCCCAAGTGGGCATTGCCAGCCGCTGCGGCAGCGGCGGCCGGGTTGATCTCGTTGGTGTTGGTGGTGTGGCTGTTGCGGCCCGATGCGCCCGTGCCTGTGGTCCAACCGCCGGTCGTTGCACCCATTGACATGACCACCCTTCCTCCTGAAGCAGTGGTGCCCAGCCCTGTTGACCTAACCGATGTCGAATCGTTGTTGGTGCAGGCCGATGCCAACCGCGAGTTTGGAATCAACAAAGAGCCAGGCCGCAAACTGATCTACCCGCCAGGCGAATGCGCCGTTGACCTCTACCGGAAGGTATTGGAAATGGAGCCGAGCAATGCGCGTGCGCTTGCCGGTTTGTCTGAAATTGCCGGATTCTACGAGCGGTCGGCGCAGATGATGTGCGACCGCACACTGTGGACTAACTGCCGAACGCTGGCCACGGACGGGCTCAAGGCTAAGCCCGACAGCGAGTCTCTCAAGACGTTGCGGGATCGAGCAGATCGAGCGGCGCTAGGCGGCTAAGGGCATTGGCAATGGCCGAGCGGGAAAACGCCCGGCCACTGACCGCCTACGCTCTGCGCTGGCAACTAACGCTGCCTGACTAAAACCACGGTCACGTTGTCGGAACCGCCGCCATCCAGCGCGGCCATAATCAGTTGGTCAACGCATTCTTGCGCACTCAGTTCCTTGCGGCCCAAGAGCTTAGCAATGGCCTCGTCGTCGACTTCTTCGGTGAGTCCGTCGCTACATAGCAACAACTGCATGCCTTGCTTCAGCTCGCCCGCCACGGTGTCCACGCGCAGGCTATGCGGGTCAGTGACGCCCAAAGCCTGAGTGACGACGTTTCGGTGTGGATGTGTGCGCGCCTGTTCGGCGGTAATTGCACCTTGGTCAATCAGTTCCTGAACGTACGAGTGATCTTGTGAGATCTGGCGCAACGAACCATTCCAAAGATAGACCCTCGAGTCGCCAACCCACGACATTTCGAAGCGATCCCCCGCTGCTTTTACGGCCGCGATGGTGGTGCCCATGGGCAAGGCTTCGGCACGGCTGCGGGAATGGCCAATGATCTCCTCGTCGGCCGCACGGATGGCATCAGCAAGTGATTTTCCGGCTTGCACCTCACGGACGATCGTCTCCCGCGCCAACGCACTGGCGACTTCACCAAACTCGTGACCGCCCATGCCGTCGGCAACCAGCCACAGGCCGAGTTCGGCATCACCGTAATACGTATCCTCGTTGTGCTCGCGGCGCAGCCCAACGTGACTCAAGTGACCAAACTCGATCATAGGGGCATCCTTTCCCTTTGAACGAGCCGGAGTACGGCTCGCCAATCGTGTGACTGCTGCATCGGTTTACCAAAGTTGCTCATGCTCAACGCCCTCTCGTCGAGACCGGTCCCCATGATGCCGTGGCAAGGAAAGTTGCCGCAAGCAAAGGGAGCGCGAATATGCGGTTCGTGCGACCCGCGTGTGTGACCTTTGGTGAAATCTCGGCTCACGAGTCTAAAACTCGACCCGCACGCCAAGCGACAAGGTGTCTTGCGATAGTCGCGACGATCCGAGCAATCGCTCATAGGCAAGGAAAGCAGATCGACCTCCCGGCCACAGCGCCGACACGCCGACGCCAACATTGAAGAAGTTGTCGTCGATTTCATCGCCAAACTGGACGAATGTTGTGCCCGTTGGATCGGCCAAGAAGCGGGTCACCAGCTGCGTTGCATCGTCCTCAAAACTGCGCTCCCATTCCAGCTGACCATGCGGCATCAAAATGCCCCAGTCGCGACTCATTACGTAGGTTGCCTTGCCGCCTAGCACGGTACTGGTATTGGTCAGTTTGCGTGCGTCAACGGCAAGTGCAAGACCTGCGCCCGGCAAGTTGGCGATCATGCGCTCCTGATAGGCGTCGTAGTCAGTGCTCAAATAGTTGGCGCGCAGGTAGGAGTTGATGCTCCATGGCCCCTTCTGCCAATCGCGGCCCACCGCGAGTGAAGCGCCGAACTGATCGCCTTTGGTGTTGGACGTGGCCACTTGGTTGATGGTTGTGGTCCCGCTACCCACCGCTGGGATGGTGTAGCGAATATTGCGCAGCAAGTCGTAATCGTTGCGTCCGAGCGACAGCACACCATCAACAAACCACTGGCTCTGGCTGTACCAGCTTGCAAAGCCAATAAAGTTGAATCCTGAGGTGTCGAGGCTGCCTCCGTCATTGCGCAGATCGGTGTTGTTGCGCGAGAAGCCCAAACCCGCGCCAAGGATGACGGAGTCACTCAGACGATAGTCCACACCGGCAGTGAGGTTGCCCGAGCTGTAGTCATAGTCGGGGGTTCTGTCGCCATCACGGTAGTCACCACGCCCGATCGTGCCGCTGGCGAAGAAGCCCCAGCGTCCGAAATCGGGACCCAAGTCCTGACCTTCGGCCGATTCCTCATCTGCCGCTTGTGCAGCATTGGCGGCGAGCAGGTTGGAAGGCAAGAACGACAGCGGTAATGCACCGTCGGGAGTGGCGACCGCAAGCCGGAACTGACCGCGTCCGCCCGGATTATTGCGCGCCTCGATCAAGTACCCGTTGACGTTGCTGATCTGGGTGGTCACCACTTCCAAGCCGGCACCCGTCATCGCAAGCGCGACATCCGGATCAAGCGTTTCAAGCGCATCGGAAACGTCATCTGGGTTTGGACCCGAGTTGCGCTGCAATTCCCGGCAACGCAGCAACAAATCTTCTTGCTCGGCCGTACGGGAGCTCAACCTTGCCAAGGCAATGCACGCGGAATCCAACACTTCGGCAACCCGCATCTCGTTTTCGTTGAGCGATGCTGTATTGGCAATCGCGCCCACCAGCGAGAACACGAGCGGATCGGTAACGCTGTCCTGCAGGCGGGCGCTTACCGTTGCCGGCCCACTGGCGATCACCCGGGCGATGATCCGTGCCTCGCCTTGGCCGTTGGTCACGCTCGTGGTCTGGCTGGCGAGTGTGGTGCTGTTGGCGACAGTAAAACCGGCGTTGCTGCCAGTCCAGACGATGGTCGCGTTCGCAACCGGCGCGCCGCCACCCAAACGTCGAACGCGGATTACCAACGGTGCGGAATCGAGATTGGTCGGCAGCTCTGCTTGGTTGTCGCCAGATACCTTGGTTAGCTCCACTTGGGTGACGATACCATCGGCACTAAAGGTCACACTGGGGCCACCAGCGATACTGGCGCGAACTTGATTGCTTCCAGCCTGTTGACCCAAGGTCAGTTGATTGCGGGATTGCCCATTGCTGTCAGTCACCGTGCTGGCTGCAGCAATCCGACCGCCACCTGCCAGTACCTCCCACAGTATCGACACGCCGCCCAATGCTTTGGTTTGTACCGGCGCGATACTGATGACCAAGTCCTGAGCCAATGTCGCTCCAGGCTCAGCACTTTGGCCGTTACCGGAGACCACACGCAGCCCCGGCAAGACGGCTTGCGCAGTGAACAACACGGGCGCGCCTGCCAAACTGCTGCTGGCTCGCACGCTGATAGCACCCGGTGTGGCGCCAAATCGCAGCCCCACCTGCGCACGGCCCAAGGCGTCGGTATTCACCACGGTGCTGGCGCCGCCACCATTTCCACCAACCAAGGTCGCGCCTCCACTGGCGATGGTCCATGTGACCGGCTGATTGGCCAGCGCCACACCCGCAGGGTCTTTAAGATCGACCACCAAGGGTTGATCGGCAGTGGTCTGAACAGCGCCGCTTTGGCCGTTGCCTGAGACCGCCGTGAATCGCGCCAACTCGGCGGTAACCGTAAAGCGCGCGCTGACTTCGCCGACGCTGGCATCAATCGTCACCGGACCCGGAGTCGACGCAAACGTGTAGCCAAACGTAGCGAAGCCGGCGGAGTCAGTGACCGTGTTCGCCGTCAAAGGCGAGCCCCCACCATTGACCACCCACTGCACGGAAACGCCCGCAGCTGGCACGTCGTTAAGGGTGTACAGAACTTTCAATGGAATCGCTAGTCGCCCAATCAACCCACGTTGACCATCGCCTTCCGACTGGACCAAGCGCGCGCTGCCGACGGGCTCTTCGACAACATTGATGACCACGAACTCAGAAAGTGGCGGGATGCCGCTAGCCTTTCCGAGAGAGGGAGGCGATCCCTCATAGGTGAACTCGACGGCATAGCGACCTGGCATTAGCGGCGCCCTGCCGCCAACGGTGACAACTCCAGCGCTGTCAGTGACCAGGTTTGACGGCAGAGTGGTCAAGTCTCCAGAGATCAATATGGTTTGATCGCCTAGCGGCTCTGCGAGCGAATCGGTCAGTGACAACACAATTTCAAATGGATCGCCGGCCATGAGGTCGAATTGTCGACTGCTAGGCTCGACCACCGTCAAGACGACGTTCTGCTC
>JANNWF010000164.1:0-11740 GCA_031408455.1 Pseudoxanthomonas sp.
CCTCGGCCAGCTCCGCGGCGCGGCGATAGGCTTGCTCGCTCTCATCCGCGTGCTCACCCAGAAAGCGCAGTGATTCGGCAAGGCGACCCCACACGCGATGATCGTCGGGGGCCAATTTGAGCGCGCTGCGCTGCATGCTGACGGCATCTGCAAATCGGCCGGCGTAATAGAAGCGCAGGCCGAGATTGGTGTAGGCCTGGCGCGATGGTTGCAATGCCAGTGAGCGATCCCACGCCGAGCGTGCGCGATCAACATCACCCAACATCCAATAGGCGGCACCGGTGCCGGCAAAAGCGGAAGCCATGTCCGGGGCTAAGCGGGTGGCGGCGACGTAGGCCTGCAGCGCCTCGCGATAGCGTTTGCTACGGTAATAAAAACTGGCCAGCGCTTCGTGGGCCTTCCAGTAGGTGCGCTTGGCGTCGACGGCCCGCAGAAAGCTGGCCTCGGCTTCAGGCAAGCGGTTTTGCACCCTGCGCAATTCGCCGAGTTCGATGTAGGCATCCACATTGGCAGGGGCAATGCTGATTGCGCTTTGCAATTTCTCGTCAGCGCGCTCGTGCAGGCCACGGAAGCGATACAGCCGCGCCAAGGCGATTTGGGTATCCGCGTTTTGCCCATCATCTAGCTCAGCGGCGCGCGTGCATGCCGCTTCGGCCTCATCAAATTGCTTGCTGGCATTGCCAATTTCATACAAGCGCAAGGCGACTTCGCAGCGGCCCGCCAGCGCGCGGCCAAAGCCCGCATCTAGGGCCAAAGCGCGGTCGAACAACGCGCCAGCTTCGGCCACGGCAACTTCATCTTGCGAAGCACGCAATTTTTCAGCGCCCTGCAGATACAGCAGATAGGCATCTAGGCTATCGGTTGGCCGCACTTGCAAGCGCGCCTCAGACTCAACCGACAGCGCGACCTTAAGCTCTTCAACTACCGCTGCGGCTATTTCGCGCTGGATGGTAAACACGTCGGACAGCTGGCGCTGGTACTGCTGCCGCCACGCCTGAAAGCCGGTGGTGCCATCGATGAGCTGCGCATTGACTTGGATGTGATCGCCGCTGCGTTGCACGCTGCCTTCAAGCACATATTTGACGTCGAGCGTTTTGGCCACTTCGCGCACGTCGATGCGCTCACCACGAAACTGAAACGACGAGGTACGTGCCGCAACACTTAGCTCGGGTAGGCCAGCGAGCAGGTTGAGAATTTCTTCCGACAATCCGCTGGAGAAATAGTCGGACTCGGCCAAGCCATCAAACGAGTCAAACGCCAATACGGCGATGGAGTGCGGCGCGCGGCTGCTTGTTGTCGGCGCTACCGGCTTGTGGGGCTGCAACATGTCGAGTGCGGAGGTGATGCCAATCAGCAGCATGCCGAAGACCGCCAGTGCCAATACCCAGTCCGAACGCCGATTGTGCTGGCGGCGATCATCCGCAACGGGCCACAGGGGCAGGTCAAAAAGGAATCCGTCGGGCCCAAAATCGATCAGCCAAGCCAACATAAAGATGATCGGGAAACCGGCCAGAGCTGAAATAATCAGCACGCGCATGGCACCGACCGAAAACCCAAGCGGCTCGAAGGTGACCTCGCCGATCTGCAAGACGACCCAAGCCACCACGGCATAGACGGCCAACGCCCGCAGCACGCGGCGGCGGCGCAATTCGCTTAGAAACGTCTGCAATAGATTTGGCGCGTTAACGGTGAGTCCCTTGAGCGTGAGTGCCAGCGGCACTAGGCAGTTTTGCAGCTGAAGTTTAGCTGCATCGCGCTAAGGCAAGTCGTGATTGAAGGTGTTGCGGACGGCGGCCCGAGTTTAGGCGGATTCCAGCGGCCCACGCCATGTGCTAGCGTTTGGCCCACCAATCCAGGCGAGGGGAAACGCATGAACGACAAGGCAAAGCCAAGCACCCGTCCGGGACCACCCGATGTGCGTGCGCCCGCCACCCGTCCAGGACCGCCCGATGTGCGTGCGCCCGCCACCCGTCCAGGACCACCCGATGTGCGGGCACCGAAATGATCGATGTGGCCGGATAGTCGTCACGCCGTTATAGAGGGCTGGTGCTTATCGGACCCTCGGTTAATCTGATTGAAAATCCAAGCAAGTACCGCGACCGGCAAGGGAAGCGCAATCCATGGCTGAGCAACCGCGCGGTGTGGCCAAGCGCGCCCTGTTAATTGGGGTGGATCACTATCCGCATCTGGACGCGCAATATCAGCTGGCCGGCTGCGTCAACGACGCCAAATTGATGCGGCAGGTGTTGGTCGAGCATTTTGCGTTTGCTGGGGCCAATATCATCGCCCTGCACAACGAATCCGCCAGCCGCGAGGCGATTTTGGCGGCAATGGAACGGTTGCTTAGTGAGACCGAGTCCGACGACGTGGTGTTTATGCATTTTAGTGGCCACGGCTCGCGGCGTACCTCAGACGTCGTGGATGAAGGTTCGGGCACCGACAACACCATCATGCCGAGCGACAGCGGCCGTCATCCGCTGCCTAATCTCGACATTGTCGATACTGAAATAAACGCATGGTTGCAGCGTCTCTCAGCTAAAACCCGCGCGATTGGCCTGCTGTTTGATTGCTGTCATTCCGGCACCATCACCCGCGATCCGTTTGCCGCCAAAGTGCGCGCGGCGCCTGACGACACACGCTCGCTTGTAGCTATGGGTGTGGATGCGGCAAGCCTGCCGCGTCGCGCGAAACCGCGTGCTGCGGGTGAGTCGAGCTGGCATGCGTTGAGCGATAGCTACGTGGTGATGGCGGGCTGTCGCGACGACGAACTCGCCAGCGAGTTCACCGATGAGCGCGGCGGTGAAACCATCCGCAATGGGGCGTTCACGCATTTCTTGGCCACCGCGATGATTGCGGCGACACCGGGCACCACCTTTCGCGACGTGTTTGACGCCGCGCGCAGCCAAGTGACCGCGATGTTTGCGGCGCAGCATCCGCATATTGAAGGCGCGCAAGATCGGCAACTATTCGGTGCCACTGACATTGTGCCGTTCCGCTTTGTGTCGGTGGCGGCCGCAGCGGGTGACGAGATCACGCTCAACGGTGGCGCTGCGCATGGTGTGCGGCCGGGCTCGCGCTGGTCGGTGTTTCCACCTGCTGCCAAGTCGATTGATGGGCTGACGCCGCTGGCATCGATTTCGATTGAGCGGGTAGACGCGCTGACGGCGACCGCTCGCGCGTTGCAAGACAGAGGCGCAATCGTCGTGGGCGCTCGCTGCATTGAGGCGGTGCCTGCGGTTGATCACTATCGATTGAAAATTGACTTGAGCATGCTAGCGACCACTGCAGCCGCCGTATGGCTGTCGCCCATCGCCGCCTCACCGCTGTTGTCGCTTGCTAGAAGCAGCGACGCGGCTGACCTGCGGCTATACCAGCTGGCTGCGCGTGATGGTGCTGCGGTAGCCGCCAGTCAGCCCGTGCCGCAACTGAGCACTCTGCGCACCGCCAGTTGGGCGGTGGTAGATCGCAGCGGAGCGTTGGCTATGTCGCCGGTAGCCTGTGATGAGACCGACGCCGTGGCGCGGATCATCGGCAACGCCGAGGTGCTGGCGCGGGTGCGAAACGCTTTATCGCTGGACAATCCAGACTCACGATTAAAAGTTGAATTTAACCTGTTGCGCGAAGCGGCAGATGGCGACTGGCGGCGGATGCAGAGCAGTGGCGAGGAGTTGACGGCGGGCGATAGCATCGCCTTTGAAATCATCAATCACGAACCGCGCGCGGTGTTTATCAGCGTGCTCGATTTCGGCGTCAGCGGTCGCATCCAGTTGCTGTATCCACCCAACGCCCGCAGCGAGTTGATGGAGGCAGAGCAAACGCTAAAGATTGGCAGTGGTCGACGACGTATTCGCTTAGGCCTGCCGGATAATTTTTCGGGCACACATGGAGTTGAGTCGTTTAAGTTATTCGTCACCTCTGCTGAGACCGATTTCAGCTGGTTACAACAGGCCGGTACGCGAGCACCCGGCACCGCGCGCTCGCGCTTGCAGCACCTGTTTGCGGCGGCGTATGACGGGCCGACTTTGCGCGATGCGGCGATGGATGTGGGTGAGGATGAAAGCAGCGATTGGCGATCGATGACGCGTACGTTTGAGTTGCGCGCGGGGTAAGGGAAGGTCTCGGATTGGTGGATCCTGTCGGTTCGCCATCAGTCATGCCGCTGCGCTTTTGTTCGCCATTAATCGGTTTGAAAAACACAAGCAGGCAAGCAAAATCGTTCCGGACAGTGGTGGGCTTTCGCTGGAATGACGAACTTGGAGTGTCACACCTCGACGGATCTGCAGCAATTTTGAGCGGCTGCAGAATGACATCCAACGCTATCGCGGGTGTAACAGCCAGTTGAAGAAACACGACAATCGTTGCGGACAGCAGTGAGCTTTCGCTGCAATGACCTGCAAAGGGCGTGCGCTGAGCGAATATGCGGCGCCAGTGTTGAGGTGGCGCCTAACGACCATCATTGTCACCACACCATGCAACCGGAGATCTCACCATGCCACGCAGTATTCAAGCAGCCGCAACGGTCAATTCGGGCGTCGCGACGCGGGCGGGGCCGGGGGATGACTTCAAGCCGGCCGCCAATGCGGCTGATGGTTATTCGGATCGTTTGATCAAGCTGGTGCCGACCGAAGTAATCGGCGTTTACTTTTCGATGGTCACCTTGCTCAAGCATTCCAAAGACGCCGTGGCGGAGATGGTGCCGTGGTTGGTGTTTGGCTTTGGCGCGCTGGCCACGTGGTTCTATTTGCGCGTTACGCTAAAAGTATTGGACTCGCGTCAGTTGGCGCTGAGCGTGGCCGCATTTGCTGTCTGGGCATTCACCATTGGCGAGCCGTTCTCACGTTACGCCTGGTACAACGGCACCTATGCCGGACTGCTGCTGATCGCCTACACGTTTGTCGCGCCGCAAATCCCGGTCGGCGCGGCGGCTGTGCGTCGGTGATTCATGGCAAAACAGCCGCGCAATCAAGCAACTGGGTCTGCATTAGCCAATGACTGTCTGGTAGGTTGACCGGTGGCTGGCAGGGTTGGGGATTCAGATACAGCAGAAGATCAGGCTGCGCCGTCGCAAATGCGTATTCGCTGATGATTTCGCCATCAAAGTTGGACACCTTCAGTAGCAGCCGATCCCCAGCGTCGTTGAAACGCATGCGGTCTAGCCCCCACTCTTCGTCACTCAGCGTGTACGCAAACACGAGTTCGTGATCGGCGATGCTGACCAACTCAATACTGCCGCTGTCGCCTCCGCGCAGGTTGCGGATAGCAAATTTTGAGATGCCGACGGCGACCACGCGCGCATCACCGGGTTGCAAGCTGAGCTGCAGGCTGCCATGGTCTTGCGAGTCGGCATCAGCGGTAGGATCGGTAAAGCTGATGATGAGCCCATCCTCATCATCATCGAGCTGCCACTGCAGCGCTTGCGGGCGAGTTTCAGGATCAGGAAACGCCAGCCTAATCGGATCGAGCGTGCCATTGGCGATGAGGGCGCGTAGGCGCTCGGCATGCCCGCTTACGGGCGCGAGTTCGGCCGGTAAATCACCCGGCACCAGTGCATAGTCAGCGCCATTGATGCCCGCGACATCGATGATCTCCATTTCGCTTTGACCGCCGATCAAGAGTAATCGGCCCTCATCAAAAAATTGCAGCGAGGTGATTTGGCTAACCGAGAACTTCAACGGCCAGATCAAACCCGCCGCCTCAAGCGAAGGTAGATTTAGCAGGCTGATGATAGCGCCATCTTCGAATACCAACAGGCTGCCATCGGGGGAAACCGCGAGTTGGCGGATTTCGAGATTGGTGGTGAAGACATCGCGCTCGTCGAAATGCACCTCATCCCCAGTTACGCTCGCCAGCTGAATTTGGTTGGCGCTTGCGATCAACAACGAATCGCCATCGGGTAAAAACGCGATGCCGTTAACAAAGTCGCCCTTCTGCACATTCTCTGACCAGCGCGTCCATTCGGGGCCAAGCGCTGTGCCGCGCAGTGCGCTGGGCTGTGCGTCCAATGGGCTGGACGGGGGCAATCGATAGCGGGTGAGTCGGTTGTGCCAACCGCCTACGAGCAGCGACTGGCCATCCGGTGAGAACGCGATGCTGGTTTGCCGCGAAACGCCTTGCGATCGCCCCACCGCGAGCCGCTGCAAGCGCGGTGCAGCCGAGGAAGACAGATGCCACAGGGCGACTTCGTTAGCGGTTGCCACGGCTAGACGCTGACCCTCAGCGTCAAAGTGAATGGCGATAATTTTGTCGAAAAGCGGCATATCCAGCACCATCATCGATGCCTTGTCCCACCCGGCCTCAGCCTTCCACAGAGCGACCCGCCAGCGGTTTTTGGCATCGATAAATGTGCCGGCAAGCAAGCCTGCGTCGGGGCTAAAAAGGAGGGTTTGCAGCTGACCCTCAACACCCGTGAGCAAGTGAATTTGCTTGGCCGAAAAATCTCGCACCTCTAATGTTTGGTCACGGGTGAGCCCGGCGAGCAAGTCACCATCAGCACCCATCGCAACGGGGACCAGGGCGCGCCACGCGACGGGGCGCAGCGAGGCTAGGTTGGCATCCGTCAAGGTGTTGATGGCCTCCACGTACTCGCTGCGCGCGGGATCAATCAGTCGTGGTGGCTGCTCGGCATCTGACTCGCCATCTGACGCAACGCCGGGCTCGCCCGCCGATTTTCCAGCGGCAGAAATATCGATGCCAAAATGCCGATAACCGATGGCTGCGGCTGCGCTGGTCGCGGCACCGAAGCTATGTCGGAGGGTCAGGCTTTGCTGGGCGCTCGCCAGCACGGCGCGGCCTTCCGCAAACTGTGCTTGCGCGAGTTGTTGCTCAGCGAGCAGGGTCTGTTGTTTGGCGATCTCGGCTTGTTCAGTCGCCTCAGTGGCGCTTTCAAGTGCAAACAGAGCGGTGACTAGCAGCACGGCCATGGTCGCCACGGTGACCGCTATCAGCACGCGACGACGACGGCGCTTGCGGGATTCACTGGCGCGCACAAACCGCTGCTCCAGCTGGTTCAATTCGGCCGATAGACTGAGCGCCTGCGGCAGGCGGGGATCGTTGTCCCACAGCAGTCCAGCCGTGTGCCCGTCCGCTTGCCAATCGCGCGCAGCACGCCACAGAGCACGCATCAAGCCCAATGATTGAGTGGCCGCCAGCCAGTCTTGCAACTGCTCCCAGGCCACCACCAAGGTGTCGTGGGCTGGCTCGATGAACTGCTCATCGATCACCAGCAGGCGGGCAGCGACAAACAGGTCGATGACCTCGCCAACGCGCGCTTGTTCGGCGCTGTCGGCAAATGTCAATTCGTCCATGCTGACCCGCCGCCGCGTCAAGCGCGCGCCCTCTTGCGACACCATGCGCAAAAATGCCCGCGCCATCGAACGCTGCGTCGCCGCATCGGCCTCTGCATATAGAGCAGAAGCGCGTCGGTGCAGCGCGCCCACGACGCCGCCGGTGGCGGCGAAGTCAGCGGTACTCAAACTGCGGTCAGTGGCACCCGTGCGGCGGCGACGCAGCTCGGCGTGGCGGTAGATTTCGGCCAGCGCGAATGAGAGCAAGGGCAGCGCGCCGGGCATGGCGGCGACTTCATCCAGCAGCGTGTCCACCAAGCTGGGCGGATCGAAATACAGTGCTTTGGCTTGCAGAGGCGCAGCGATGATCTCGCGCATTTCCGCGTTGTTAAACGTCGGCACCAAAAAGCGCGCTGATGGCAGCAGATCGCTGAACTCGGTGCAGGCAGCCAGGCGGGGTTCAAAATCCGAACGCAGTGTCAGCACCACCAGCGGGCCGTCGGCACGATCCACCAGTGCCCGTAGCGCCTGTAAAAAACGCTGCCGATGGCGGGCATCGCGGCACTGCGTGTATAGCTCTTCAAATTGATCAAACAGCAGCAACTGACGCTCACCGGGGCGGGACTTCGGCAGGCGCTGCAACGCCTCGTCTAGCTGGCCAATCGGCTCAGCGCGCAACCGGGGCGCGTGGATGATGGTCCAGGCGGGCGCGTCCGCATTGACTGCTTGCAGCGCCGGCAGCAAGCCGGCTTTGACCACGCTGGACTTGCCCGTGCCAGACGCTCCAACCACCACCAGCAACGATGGTGCTTGCGCCGCGTTGACCCGCGCAAGCAAGGCAGCCACTACGCGTCGGCGACCAAAAAACAAGCCGGCTTCGGCCGCCGAATAAGCGCGCAGTCCGAGCCATGGATTGTTGGCCTCATCAAGCGGCGGATCTGGCAGCGTGTTGAGCGCAGCGGCAGGATTGAGAAAGATGTACTCGCCTGCGTTGCTTGGCCGTAGCGGCCATAGCCCCGGCGTTTGGTTTGAGCGCGCATCGGCGGGCGTCAGCTCTTCAAACAAAAATTGATACAGCTCGGTGGCAGTGATGACGCCGTCGGGCGGGTGATTGGCACGGGTGGTGTCGGCACCGCCCGCCAGTCCCCGCAAGAGCGCCGCCGCGAACGGCGAATGTTGCTGTGTGACTTGCGCGTCTCGGGTGTTGCGGCGACCGGGCAAGGTATCTGCGGCGCGCTGATCGTGCGCGGCCGAGGTCAACGCTTGCCACGCCTCGCCATCCAGATAGCGCGCAAACTGACTGTCGTACAGCGGATGTCCGACCAAGACCGCATCGCGGCTGCTGCTCCAGCGAAACGAGCCGGCAAAGCAGCAGTCGAGCACCACCAACACATGCCGGCATGGCAGCTGCTCAATAGCGTGTCGAACGACATCCATCGATAGCCACGTCGACTCATCGGTGGCGCGCGCATCAGCCGCTAGCAGGTAACCCTGCGGTCCGTCGCTGCCATCACCCAGGGCCACGCCGTGGCCGGCAAAATAAAGCAGAAATCCGCTTTCCTCGGTCAACGTCTGTGCGGCGCTGGCAAGCCCTTGGACGATGGCGTCGCTGGTGGCCTCATCATCAGTGAGGCAGCGCACCTGATAGCCATGCTGAGCCGCTAGCAAATCCGCCACCGCTTGGGCATCGCCGGCGGCAGTTTGCAAACCGGTGATTCCCACCTGATAGCGATTGATGCCCACTAACAGGGCGTGACATTGCAGTGCCGCGCGCATGATCCCCTCAGCGACATCGCGAGTCGCGGCAGTGTGGCAACTTGTGCGGCGCTTGACCATGTTGATTAATGGGTCAGCGCGATGATTCCCAACGATGCGTTGAAGCGGATTGCGGGGAGAGAGTTTGGTGTTTCCTGGTCGCCTGTCGGCCCACGGCCACTTAACGCGGCGTTGGGCCCACTCTTGGTTTCTTCGTGATGCGAGCCCCTCGCGTCCTGCCAACCATAATTCTGGTGGTCGGAACCTCGGCAATCTCCGCGGCGAAGGATGAGTCGAGCAGCATGGATAAGTCGAGCAGCATGGATGAGTCGAGCGGCATGGACTCTAAACTTGCGGGATCCCAGATTTTCTGGATGGTGCTGACCGGCCTGACGCTGTTCGCGATCCTGGCATGGCAGGTGCAGAGCTTAGGGGTACTTACCGAGCTGGATCTGCGTGTTACAGCCTGGCTGCGCGCCCACCTGAGCCCTTGGCTGACCGGGCCGATGCTGCTGCTCACCGATATTCACAACACCGTCGGCATCTTGAGCATGAGTGTCCTCGTAGCTTTGATGCTGGGGCGGCGGAAGGCTTGGCGCGCGCTCGGCTTTCTGGTTTTTACTATCGGTGGCGGCATGCTGGTCAACGTGGGACTGAAGCTGATCTTTGAACGCGCCCGTCCGGTTTTTGAAGATCCGCTGGTGAGCCTGGATACCTACAGTTTTCCCAGTGGCCACGCCGCCAGCAGCACCTTGTTCTATGGCGCGTTGATCGTGCTGTTCGTCCAGCAGCGGATGCGCTGGCCGACCTGGATTATCGGCGCGCTGATGGTCGCGCTGGTTTGCCTGAGCCGCGTCTACCTCGGCGCGCATTATCTAAGCGACGTGCTGGCAGGCGTGATGGTGGGATTTGTCTGGATCAATATCGGGCGGCTGGCGCTGCATCCGCAGCCCGTGCTCAGCGCCGCCTAACCTTGCCTCAGCGCTCTACTTCGGGAGCACGCTTGTGACTGCGACAACACCTTGGTTTTACTGAGCGTTGGCCTCAGCGGTTTTGGCCGCGCCGACAGCAATCTTTGCCGAGCTCGGTCTGGTCGGCGTGGACTCCGACCTTGCCACCTTGATCCGTACCTCGGTCGGTAATCATCATTGCACTGCCGATTTTCGTGGTTACCACCGGAAAGTGGCGCAACCCGTTCGCCTTGTCCGGCCACACCTGGCTGTTCCTGGTGCTGTCCGGCCTGGCTACCGGGGTGTGGTGGGTCTGCTACTTCCGCGCCCTGAAAGTCGGCGAGGCTTCGAAAGTGGCTCCGGTCGACAAGTTGAGCCTGCTGTTGGTGGCGGTATTCGCGGTCGTGTTTATGGGCGAGCGCCCGTCCGGCCGGGAATGGCTCGGCATCGGCCTGCTAGGTTTGGGTGTCTTGATTCTGGGCTTCAAGGTGAGCAACTGCGTCCACTGCTCCCAAAAGCATCCGTAGTTGAGCTGAGTTGTCGCTTAGCTTGGGAGAACGCAGAATCCAGGGCCTGCCCCAGGATCCCTAAATGTCTAGTTTGCTTAATCCGCGCGAGCTCTTTATCCGGCAGTCTGCGGTTTCGCTGGTGCTTTTGTCGGTTCTGGGCGGAGGAGTAGCGACCTTATTGCATCGGCAAGAGGCGCAAGCGGCGACGCTGAATCTGCTGGTGCCACCGTTGATGACCGTCGTGTACGGCGCTCTGTTTGTTTATCTGTATTGGGTACCTTCGCGCGCGATGACCGTGTTTTGGGTAGGTGTACTGACCGGCTTAGCCGCCCTAGTCACACCAATCATCGCGTTTTTCGTACGCGCCTGGTCGGACCCACATTTGAGTTTGGTAGACGAACTCCCGCCCATCGTACCGCTCTTGATTCCGCTAGTGCTTTGCATCATGACGTTTTTACCGTTTCGATCCGCGTTGCGCTTTGCGCTAATCTGCTGGCTGTTGGTGGCCGCGCCAATGCTGGTTTATTTGCTACTGCATCCTGCCCAGCTGCAGGCGCCGCGCGGCCAAGAAATGGTGATTTTGCTCGGGCCGGTGATGCTGCTAGTGCTCGCTTACATTCCGTTTCAGCGCGGCGTAGAGCAGCACATTTTGGCGCTGCAAGCGGAGCGCGAAAGACTCCAGGAGCTTGCCGAAAAAGATGCGCTCACAGGTTTGCATAATCGGCGCGCTGGCGAGGCGTTTCTCCGCACGCTGATGCTGAGCAGCGGGTGCCAGCTGGAGCTGGCGATCTTTGACGTCGATCATTTCAAAGCGGTCAATGACCAGCACGGCCACTCCGTCGGCGATTTAGTGTTACGCGAAATTGCTGCCCGTTGCGCGGCTCGGGTGCGACACGGCGACTTAGTCGCGCGCTGGGGTGGGGAGGAGTTTCTCCTGGTTCACCCGGTAAATCCCGAAACGCCGATCGGCCACACGGCTGAGGAATTACGCCGGGTAATCGCACATGAACCAATCGCCACGGTCGGCGTAGTCACCGCCTCGTTCGGGGTTACCCGTATGCAAAAAACCGATTCGATCGCCAGCTTGCTGCAGCGTGCTGACGAAGCGCTTTACGAAGCCAAACGTAGCGGGCGAAACCGTGTGGTCGTGCGCTGACCTACCGGTAATTTCGATCGCCGAGATAGCCGCACCAGTTCCGTCCGCCGCGCGAGCGGCGGCGACGGCATGGACGCGCTGCGGATG
>JANNWF010000165.1:0-2374 GCA_031408455.1 Pseudoxanthomonas sp.
AGGACGAGGACATCAACGATCTGGCCGCTTTTTATGCCGCTCAAAGCGGTCCGCTGGATGATTTGAGCCACATCAAGTAGAGGCTGACGCAGGGTTGGCAGGGGATCGCCAACCTGAAGCCTCTGGAATCCTGCTCGGCCAGTGCAGCCGAAATTTGCCGCGGCAAACGCGAGCCTGTTGCTAACGAAATTCGGCTTTTGGCGCACCCGCCAGCGGCAGGCGACATCCCATCTCGTAAATTCTGCGGTCGCGGCGATGAGCTGCTTGTGCGTCCGCTGACGTGATCCTTTCCCAAAGGACATCACAGGCTTTAGCCTCTTCTGTGCTCAGTGTGTTCGGATCGTCGATGTCGTACACCGCTTCTTTCGGTTCGCTCATTCCGCAGCCACCGGTTGCCGCAATGATGACCACTGCACAGCCCACTCGATAGCCGGGCATTCCCGGTACTGGCACGCTGACGACCACGGTGCTTGCCTTGACAGCGCGCTCCAGCACGTCGTCCAGGAGATTGGCGTCGGGCTTCCAATACTTGTCGAAGCGGGTCGGATTTACTTCCATCGCCTGCGGCAATTCGAAAGCGCCTTCGGCTTCGGCGACACCGGCAATCTGATAGTCGAATGTCGCGCGCGCGGATGCACGGTCATCCAAAACCTTCACTTGTGCCTCGATTCCAATCAGCGAGCCGTCCGGCGCGAATACTTTAGGCGCAGGATTCGGCTCGGCCGGCAGCAGCACCGCAGCCGTGCTCGTTTGCACGTCACGCTGCGGCCGCGTCTTGGGCAAGGGAGTGGCAGGCGATGACGAAGCAGGAGCCGACATCGAGGGCGGCGCAATCATCGGCGGCGGTGGCGCTTGAATCAGCACGACTTCAATCGGCACGGTAGGTGGAATGACGGTCTCTGGCGGCGAGCGACGATCCAGCCAGATCCAAACACACAGATGGGCAGCCCATACAATGGCCAAGGCCAGCGGCGCAGACAATCGAAACCTTGCTCGGGTTGCTGCGGGTGGCGAGAACGCCAGCGCCGCAACAGTCAGCGGATCAAACGGTGCCTCAACGCGAACTGCCGGGTTGACCACGCGCCCTGCACTGACAAGCATTGCTGAACTTAGCCGTCCGCACGCTTGTAGTAGGGTGCCGCACCGGATTGGTGATCGGTAGCATCGGCCACCGCAGTGACTTCCGGAACCCGCGCTTTCAGTGTCTTTTCGACGCCCTGCTTCAGGGTCACATCGACCATGCCGCAGCCATGGCAACCGCCGCCAAACCGAAGTACGGCGGTGCCTTCAGCGGTGAACTGCTCCAAGGCCACACGGCCGCCATGCGAAGCCAACTGCGGGTTGATCTCGCTTTCCAGCACGTGCCGAATGCGTTCGATCACGCTGGCGTCGGCGTTGGGGGCAACACCCTTGATGTGCGGCGCGCGCACAGTCACTTGCCCGCCCGTTTCATTGCGGCTGAAGTCGAGCTCAGCCGCATCCAAATACGGCACGCTGGCTCCGTCTACATACAGGGTAAAGCCGTCGCAATCGAGCGCCCATTCGTCGCCCAACAAGTCATCCACGTCGCAAAACTCCAAGCGCGCATCCGCCGTGGGCGTGCCCGGCCGCATCGCAGTCAAGCGAATGCCGATGGCATCGTCTTGCTGGGCGATGAGTCCTCGGAAATAGGATTGCGCGGCTTCGGATATCTGGATCATGGGCGCTGGCTGATTGGTCGTAGCAAAAAGGTTAGTGAGCGCCGAAGTGTACGCAGCGACACATTAGAAAGCCGTTCTATACTCGCCTGCCACGCTGAACACGAGCTTGCCGAATGGATGCACTTGCCCTCGCCGACCAACAATGCCGCCCTTTGAGTGGCATCGCCAGTCAACTGCCGCTGGACGTCGTCGCCAAGGCGATGCAGGAGTTGCCGGGCTGGGAATTGGCAGAAGAATGCCAAGCCTTGGTCAAGACCTACCACTTCGACGACTATTATCGAACCTTGGCCTTCGTCAACGCGCTGGCGTTCATTGCCCACGAGCAGGACCATCACCCAGACCTGAGTGTCCACTACAACCGCTGCGTGGTGCGCTATTCAACCCATGACGCGGGTGGGTTGACGGCGAATGATTTGATTTGTGCGGCGAAGACGGAGCGGTTGTTCAATAGCTGACTGGCAAAGGTTCTCGCCCACACGCTACCGGGAAACCCAGCGCCCGTCATTCCGGCGAACGCCGGAATCCACTCGGATGCCAAGGTACAAGACCGTGGATCCCGGCGTTCGCCGGGATGACGAGTGCTGGGGTTTGTCGGTCATCGATGGAACGCGATGTTTGTGGTCCATGTGGTCAGACGCCGTGAGCAAACTAACGACTCCCCGCCCCTAACCGAT
>JANNWF010000166.1:0-1868 GCA_031408455.1 Pseudoxanthomonas sp.
ACGAAGGTCTGGCTAGCGCGGTCCTGCACGTCGCCCCAGGTGTGCACCGCCTAACCGCTGCCTGGGTGGACGAAAAGGCCAAGATCGACCGTTCGATGAGTCTTGAGCTAGGCAAGTAGTTGAGTCGGCCGGTGCACCTGCTCCGCTTCGATAGTGTCCAACCCCAACCGCCAAGGGTATTCTCAGACGACTGGATTTAGCACGAATTCGGAGGGGTGGCGTGTCGCCGATGGGCACCGAACGCGAGGTAGCCCGCGAGATAAGCAGTCATTGCAAAGATGCCGAGATTTTCCACATCTACGTCAGCTTCGCCGCCTCTTCGACAAAGTCAGCGACAGCCTGCCAGCCCGCCCGAAGCTGCGCCTCGCTCTTGGCCACGTAGTGGCCGAGCGTCACGTCCCCTCCAGCGGCGTGATTCAGCATCCGCTTGAGCAACGCGGACGATACGAGCTCTTCGGCAATGCTCGCAAAGGTCGCGCGCAGACCATGTCCTTGAACCGAGGTCCCTGCGCGAGCATTGATCCATGCAAGTGTCTTGCGCGCGTCAACGATCGGGAACAGCGGGTCCTCGGCCTTTCTGCCGGTGCAGCGCCGCTGCGCGATCTCTAGCGCCTGTCGAGACAACAGCAGCTTGTGGTCGCTCCGGTTCTTCGTGTCCCGCAGCACGAGCTTGCCGCCCCGGCAGTCGACGTCACCGACCTTGATTGGCTCATACCCATGGCGCTTGTTACCGTGGATCTCGCCACCTCGGCACCCGGTCAGCAGCTGGAAGCGGTAGTAGTCAGCGGCGACCCGCGACGGCGCGACGGCCGACGCTCGCCACCAGGCACCCAGCCGTTCGGGTGAAATGGGTGACGGGTTGCCGGTTGATGAAGTGAGAACGATGCGATCACGGCCCGCGGTGTCGCGCCCCAATGGGTTGCCCGGGACCACAACACCATGCCATCGAAGTACCGCACGCAACACTTGCATCGCATAGACAGCCTGCCGCTGCGATATCTTCAACACTGCGGTGTGGACGCTACGAATGTCATCGGCGGTGAGCACCGAGAGAAGCTTCTCAGCGATCGGGTAGAGCTCGCCATCGGCGAACTTCTTGCCGGCCTTGGATGTTCGGCCCGGCTCAAGCATGGCGAGATAGTCGGCCTTGGTACGCGACTTAAGTGGCAGGCCATCCTTCGCGCGTCGCTTCCTCTCGACGTACTCTCGAAGGGCCTTCTCCACGGTCAGCCCGTCTTGCCGATCCGCCTGCTCGCGTGCCGTTGCATCGGCCCGATGCCGCGCTTCTTCCTGCGCTGGCCAGTCCACGCCATCGCGCGCAAGGGCACGAATGCGCGCAGCCTCCGCGCAAGCTGCGACCAGCTTCAGTTGTCCGGGCCCTTCGCCGTACTCCTGCGGCAGCCGGTACTGGCGCTCGACCTCCGAACCCTTCACGGTGTAGCGCACGAGCAGCGTGCGCGCGCCATCCGGAGCGATGCGCAGCTGAAGGCCACGATCGATCGTTAGCTTGTAGGGCCGTGCACGAGGCTTCTGCGCGTCGATCGCCCTGACGGTCAGGAGCGGCATGTGCGGGTTTCGTGTCCGACCGGTGTCCGAAAAATCTCTGGCTTGGATGCTATCCGTCGGAACCACTTGGCACAACGAATGCCTCGTAACCTATTGATCTACATGGTTTTTCTTCATTCCCAGAAGGTGCCAGGAAGTCTCACAAAGCGCTGTATGTCCCGACTGTTAATCCGTAGGTCCCTGGTTCGAGCCCAGGTCGGGGAGCCAAAATCGTCAGATGAAGGAAGCACTCAGGTCACAAGCCTGGGTGCTTTTTTCATTTCTGGTTTGGGTTGTGAATCGGGTCGGTCGGGGTCTGGTCA
>JANNWF010000167.1:0-8708 GCA_031408455.1 Pseudoxanthomonas sp.
GCCGGCCGGCGACGCGACAAACAGATGCGCGTCCATGTTGCCTTCGGGTTGCAAGGCCGGAAAGTAGTCCGCGCCGTTCAATACCTCGCCCGTGGTCTTGATCCAGTTGTCGTTGAACGCTGCTTGGAACTGCGCTACCGCCGGCCCTTCGATTCGAAAATGGGTGTCGCGCCAATGCTCAGGATCGCCACCGTCGCCCGTCCACTGATCGGCGATGCCAACACCACCGGTAAAGCCGATCACCCCATCGACCACCAGCAATTTACGGTGGGTCCGATTGTTCAATCGACCGAGGTTGTACCAGTGCAAAGGGCGGTAGCGTTGTACTTTCACGCCGGCGTCCTCCATCTCTTTCAGCATCGACTCCTCCATCTTGATGCTGCCAACCCAATCGATGGTGACGTTGACTGGAACACCTGCACGCGCACGCTCGGAAAGCGCTTCCGAAAATTGCTTACCAATCTCACCGGACCAGTAAATGTAAGTCTCGAAGGTAATTGAGGTTCGCGCTTCGCGGATGGCGAGCAACATTGCCGGGAAAATCTCGCTGCCGTTTTGCAGCGCAATCACCTGGTTGCCGGAGACAATGGCTGGCCCAAGCAACACCGACATTTCGCGCCGAAACTGCGGATCGGAAATCGCATAGCGATGTTCCAGCTTGCGATCCAGCGCTTTCTCGGACGTCATAAAGTTCAAGGACAACACCAGCAAGAAGCTAGTGGCCAAAACTGTTGCGAAGATGGTCCAGCGCTTGCGCTTCGGGCTCCAGGTCCGTTTCATCACCGCGCGCCTCGTGCGTTGGCCAACTGGGTTGTCGCATTGCAAACCGGCGACGTAGTCTCGCCACGCCGTCCAACAGGGTCGTGTCGGCGCTTGGGCATTGGTGTGAACTCGCGTCGAGATACCGAGCATGCCGAATGCGTGAGCGCACGTCGGTGCGCATGCACACATAACTCCACGTGGCGGCGTTGCATGTCGGCTGCTGCTAGAAGGGAGCTTTGGCCTGCCCGCGACATCGCTATGCGATAACGATGCAACGCAGCATCTCATTCCGCGGCTGAGTCATCAGCATGCGCCAGGACTTCTACACGGTTGTCTAGGGTATCCGTTCAACAGCGCAGTTGCGGCTTCTGCTTCGACTCTCTGAGAGTCGCTACGTTGACGCCAATTTCGCTGCAGAGGTCGGCGTCACATCGTCAGCAAACACCCGATTGCGTCCGGCAGCTTTTGCCGCATAGAGCCAGCGGTCGGCGCGGCTCTGCAGGACGTCGCGCCCTTCTCCATCGAGCCGCTCGCCCACGCCAGCACTGAATGTGACTACCTGCGCGGGGGTCATTTCTTGCAGGACACTTCCTGCCAGATGCTGGCGCAACTTCTCCACCGCCGCCACAGCACCCTCCAGTCCCGTTTCCGGAAACACCACCGCAAATTCTTCGCCGCCGATGCGTGCCACCAGGTCACAGGCGCGAAAGTGTTCGGTCATCAGCGCTGCGATGCGCACCAGCACAGCATCACCCAGTGCATGACCGCCACTGTCGTTGATGCGCTTGAAGTGGTCGATGTCGATCAGCGCAAGACACAGCGGATGCTGGTACCGCTGGGCGCGCTCTACCTCGGCGACCACGCGCTCATCGAAGTGACGACGGTTGGCCAATCCGGTCATTGCATCCTCACGGCTCTGTCGCTCCAGCAAGACACTCTTGACACGGAGGTCGGCAAGCAGTCGTTCACGCTCCTCTCCGGCGTGTTGCAGGGCTGACGTTCGCTCAGCGACCAGTTGCTCCAGCTGTTCCCGATATGCATCCAGCTCCTGAAAGGTCTGCGCGTCAGCGAGCACGGGGGCGATATCGTCGGCAATGGCAATAAGCGCGTGCTTGTCTGCATCTGAGTATTGATGCGCGTCCGGATGTTGCAGGCTGACCACGCCCAGCACCTGCCGGGCTTGGCGTATGGGCACCATCAGCACGCTACCGGGACGCTCGCCTTCTCTAAGCACCGCCGCCTGACGGAAGGACACGTCGGCGCTTTCCCAGTGATCTACCAACACCGGCTCACCCGACTCGCGCACCAACCCGACCAGCCCCTCGTTGCCGGGCCTGCGCTCGCGCGGTAAACGCACGCCTGCGACCGAGTCGAACACCACGTCGAAGTCGCCACGCTTGCTGTCGTAGACAGCGAAGAACGCCTTGCGAAATTGGAACAGCGCAGCGACATGTGAAAACAATCGCTCAGCCAAGTCGTCGATTCGCCGACTGCCCGAAACCGCCAAGCGCGCGCTGCTCGCCGCATCCAGTGCTTGCACCCGCGATTGCACCTTGCGCCGAGATTCGACGATCTCATGCATGCTGACCACGGTGAGCACCAGAAAGGTGACGAACAGACTGATGGTGATCGCATCGGTCTGTTGCCAGACCAACGCGGCGAGCACCCCGATCGGCGCGAAGAACGCATCGACAGTCAGATAAGACCAGGTGGCCAGCCGCCGGATGTCACGTCCATCGAGCTTGAAGTACGCCAGCATCATTGCCGAATTCACCGCTTGCAATAACACCGTGGCAACCAGCAGTGCCCATGCATCCGTCCATCCCAGTGCATTCAAGGGCACCCCTCCACCGAGGGTGACATAGCTGTAACCGGCCAGTGCCGTCATTAGCGCGATCATGCAGGCGTTGTGCACCGCGCGGATTGCACCGACGCGCAGCGAACCCTGTCGATAGCGATGGTTGAGAAAAGGCCACACCAAGGCAGGCAAGGCGTTGACCGTCGCGGCCACTTCGAGCGGCAGCAGCAGGAAGGCGGCCACCTGCGGCACTCGCTCCATCGAGGTCATGCCCATCGATGGAACGGGATAGCCGTATTGCCAAACCAACAGTTGAAATGCCACAAATCCAAGCACCACGCCCGCGGGCGGCCACTCTGCCAACCATGGCCACGCCAAACTTGCGGTGGCGCCGGTGAGGCCGACCAGCGCAAGGTTGTAGAGCCAGAGCCGGCTGTCCTTGGAGCGCATGCTTTGATTCTAGACCGCCAATCGACAATGTGCGGCAGTCGGTTTCAGGGGCGCGCTCGGCGCGTGCAGCAGGCGCTCGATCTACGTTACGGAATACGATGAATCCGCCGCGCCGCCGCTGCGGCCCACACGGCCAATCAGCCAGCATCAACCCTTTGCCGGGCCCTCTGCGGAGCGCAGACATCACTCAAACGTTAGGGTCGCGGGGACCGTCAAGCCTGCATGCGCTTCACTCGAAACCATTCTTGAATATGACGATGGTTGCTTGAGACTGCACCCGAATCGCGACCCGGCTGGAACGGTTGCCGGCGTTGTCGTCGGCAAAGGCGAACACGATCGGCGACGTCGCCGGATTGACGCTCACCGTGCCGGTGTAGGGCTGGAACTGCGAGCCGTCGAGTGAATAGCGTACCGCGCTCACGCCGCTGCCGCTGTCGGTGGCGATCAGCGTGACTTGCGTCGCACTGCCCTGCACGTTCTGGCTGGCGACGATGTCCGGCGCAGTGGCATCCAGCGCTGCCGGGCCGCTCAAGCTCACGGTGGGCGGCACCTCGGTGTCGAAGCTGCCGTTGCCATCGCTGTCGTAGCGAAGCGGACCGATGCCCGCGGGCGTGATCTGGATTCGTGCCAGCACGCCATTGGGCAGCGACGTGTCGACGTAGCGCACCGCGTTGGTGGGTGTGACGTTGTCCACGCCCCTGATCACTTCGAGCGCGATCGGGTCGCCGTCGCTGAGAAACGTGACGCTGTACTCCGCCGTCACTGGAACCGGCATGGTCACCATCTCGACGCCGTCGCCGAGGACGTGCGTCTGCACACCCGGCACCGTGTCCCGCAGGTCGTTGGCGAGGATCACCGTACTGTTGCCCTCGGCGTCGCCGACCACCAGCGGACTGCCGCCATCGAGGGTGAGGTAGTAGGACGGAACGGTCGACTGCAATTCGTCGGGGTGGACGGGGAGCCCGTTTGCTTGCTTGTTGGCTCCCGGCATGTTGTCCGATGCAATCATCGGCGCTTGCGGAGTCGCGGCCTGGCCGAGTAACTCCAGCACTCTGCTCAAGACCGCGGGGTTCTGCGTGATTTCGGGTTTGCGCCTCGACCGAACGCCCGCGCGATACCGCGCGCGGGCCGGGAATCCCTAAAGAAAAACGCCACCGGCTAGGGTGGCGGAGTGGGAGGGATTCGAACCCTCGATAAAGCTTTTGACCCTATACTCCCTTAGCAGGGGAGCCCCTTCGGCCGCTCGGGCACCACTCCAACGTTTCTCTGCTGCGTCGGCGACAAGCCTTCGGCAGACCCGCAAGTTTACCGGCCGAGACCTGCGCCGTAAACAGGCAGTCTCCGGACCTGTGCATAAGCCTTGCCTTCAATGAACGCAAGCGGCTCTGCCAAGCGGGTGGATTGGCAGGGGCTTGATGTCGACTTCAGCCAAGCGTTGGGTCCACAACGTCGGCGATCGCCGTCGGCGCGCCATCGCGTTGAATGCGCTGATAGATTTCTTCGCGATGCACAGGTATTTCCTTCGGCGCATTGATGCCGACGCGAACCTGATTGCCTTTTACCCCTAAAACCGTAATCGTGACCTGGTCACCGATGACCAAGGTCTCACCCACGCGGCGGGTCAAGATGAGCATGTGGCGCCTCCTTGGCGAGCAGGCCCTCCGCCTGATCGCGTTGCGCATCGCCTCCCGCGATGCCGGCATTCCTTCGCTTCACGTCAACGGGTCGACGTGATGTCCGCCCGATACTAGCGAAGCGATTGCAGCGCTGCAATGAAGGCCATCACACCATCAGCTGTCGCGACTACCGCAGCCGCTCAGCAATCCACACCGGCACCTGCGTCAACGCCGCTTGCAGTGCGGGGCCATCGTCACCGCCACCTTGGGCCATATCGGGACGACCACCGCCTTTGCCGTTGATCTGCGCGGCGACATGAGCCACCAACTCACCCGCCTTCACTCGACCGGCCGCAGTCCCGCTGACGCCTGCCACCAACGACACTTTGCCTGCACTTGCCGCCGCCAACAGGATGACCGCATTGCTCAACTTGCTCTTGAGCTGGTCGACGCTTTCGCGCAGCGCTTTCGCGTCCAGGCCTTCGACTCTGGCGGCAACGATGGACACACCAGCGACGCTCAATGCACTGCTGGCGAGGTCGCTGGCCGCAGCGGCCGACGCCTTGGCCTTGAACGACTCAATTTCCTTCTCCAACTTTTTCTGCCGATCAAACACTTGCCGCAGCTTGTCGACCACATCCAGTGCACTGCCGCCGAGCAAGCGCGCCACTTCATCCAGTCGACGCTCTTCCTCAGCGACGTAGGCCAACGCTCCCGCGCCCGTGACCGCTTCAATGCGACGCACGCCAGAGGAAATGCCACCCTCAGACACAATCTTCAGCAAACCGATATCGCCAGCGCGATGCACGTGCGTGCCGCCACACAGCTCGGTGGAGAAATCGCCCATTTTCAGCACGCGCACGTGCTCGCCATACTTCTCACCGAACAGCGCCATCGCGCCAAACTCAATTGCCTCTTGCATACCCATGTGATGCACCTCGGCTTCGGCGTTGGCGCGAATCTGCTGATTGACCAGCGTTTCAATTCGCGCCAGTTCGTCGCCAGCGATGGGCTGAAAATGGCCGAAGTCAAAACGCAGTCGATCCGGCGCCACCAACGAGCCTTTCTGCGATACGTGATCGCCCAGCACCTGCCGCAACGCGGCATGCAATAAATGGGTAGCCGAGTGGTTGAGCACCACCGCCTGCCGGCGCTCAGCATTCACGCGCGCCGACACGCGAGCAGCGAGCTTCAGCGTGCCGCTTGCCAGGCGCCCGACGTGACCATGAAACGCCGCCGAGAACTTCAGCGTATCGCTGACTTCAAAGCGGCCGCCGGCGGCATCCAGCAACACGCCAGAATCACCGACTTGGCCGCCCGACTCGGCATAGAACGGCGTCCGCTCCAACAGCACAATGGCCTCGTCACCGGCATCAATGCGTTCGACGCTGCGACCTTCCGACATCAGCCCAACAATGCGGCAGCCGTCATCATCCAAGCCTTCGTAACCCACAAACTGCGTGGGGTGCAGGCGTGCAACCAACTCGGATGGCAGGTTGCCCGCCGCGGCAAACTTGCTGGCTTCGCGGGCACGCTCGCGTTGCTGGGTCATCGCCGCTTCAAAGCCAGCCATGTCGACCGACAAGCCGCGCTCGCGCGCCATGTCAGCGGTGAGATCGACCGGGAAGCCGTAGGTGTCGTAGAGCTTGAAGGCGTCGTCGCCGGCGATGATCGCCCCTGAGCGCGGTGCGATCTCGTTGAAGATCTTCATCCCCGAATCCAGCGTCTCAGCAAAGCGCTCCTCTTCCGCCTTCAACGCGCGCTCGACCAGATCGCGTTTGGCAACCAGCTCGGGATACGCCCCGCCCATCAGCGCGACCAGCGACTCGACCATGCGATGGAAGAACGCGCCGCGCACGCCAAGCATCCACCCATGTCGCAGGGCACGACGGATAATCCGCCGAAGTACATAGCCGCGGCCTTCGTTGCTCGGCAACACGCCATCCACAATCAGAAACGCACAGGCGCGGATGTGATCGGCGATCACGCGCAGGGATTTGTTCTCCAAATCAGGTGTGTGCGTTAACTCGGCGGCCTTGCCGATCAGGGTCTGAAACAGATCGATTTCGTAGTTGCTGTGGACGTGTTGCAGGATCGCCGAGATGCGCTCCAAGCCCATGCCGGTGTCGACGCAAGGTGCTGGCAGCGGTACCAAGCTACCGTCGGGCTGGCGGTCGAACTGCATGAACACGTTGTTCCAGATCTCAATGAACCGATCGCCGTCTTCATCGGGCGATCCGGGTGGACCACCGGCGATGTGCGCGCCGTGGTCATAGAAGATCTCGCTGCAGGGGCCACAGGGGCCGGTGTCGGCCATTTGCCAGAAGTTGTCGGAGGCATACGGCGCGCCCTTGTTATCGCCAATACGGATGATGCGATCAGCCGGAATGCCGATCTGCTGATGCCAGATATCGAAGGCTTCGTCGTCGGTGTAATAGATCGTGACCAACAATCGCTCGGCGGGAATCTGCCAGACGCCGGTCAGCAATTCCCATGCATAGGCAATCGCGTCTTGCTTGAAATAATCGCCGAAGCTGAAGTTGCCCAGCATCTCGAAAAACGTGTGGTGGCGCGCGGTGTAGCCGACTGAATCCAGGTCGTTGTGCTTGCCGCCGGCGCGCAAGCAGCGCTGCGAACTCGCCGCCCGCTTGTAGCTGCGCTTCTCGCCGCCCAGGAAGACGTCCTTGAATTGCACCATCCCGGCATTGGTGAACAACAACGATGGGTCGTTGCCTGGCACCAAGGGGCTGGACGCAACCACGGTGTGGCCCTTGGACTCAAAAAACGCAAGGAAATCGTTGCGGATATCGGCGCTGGTTTTCATGGACGGCGGCATTGGGGACTTGATGAGTGGGCATGCGATTGCTGCGACGCGGCAAAGCATGGGGGCGAGGCGGTTTGGGTGCAATGATTGCATTGAGCGCACTGATGCTCGCGGGATTGGGAGGAACCTTGTGTTGCCTTCCTCACGGGCCCGGCCAATCGCGGGTGTGAACTACTGAGGAGAAGGAAGCTTCACTCTGTGTCCCGTAAGGCTGCTCTAGCTACGTTCAAATCAAACCCACGCCGCAGCAAGAAGTCGACCGCCTTGCGCTCGTTGGGTCCACCGCGCAGATCGTGTTCGCCAAATCGTCGAACCAACAGCGCGCGAGCTTCTGCTGGCCAATCGGCGTCACAGGAAGCCACGGCGGCTTCGGCATCCTCGGCGGTGATTCCCTGCCTCGCTAGCTCAACTTGAATGCGCCGCGGACCTTGCCCACTGGCGGCCCGTGTCCGCGCCAGTGCGCCGGCGTAGCGACTGTCGCTCAGCCAACCGCGTTCAGTCAGTTGCTGCAAAACCGGCCCGATCACATCGTCATCAAATCCGCTCGCCTTCAGCTTGCGGATCAGTTCTCGCTGCGAATGCTCGCGTCGATTGAGCGCGGCAAGCGCACGCAGCCAGCAGTCTTTGCTGGGCGTGCGCGACTCCATTTTCGGCAAATCCTGACTCAGGCTTCTTCAGCCTCTTCGCGCTCCGCCACCTGCGGCACGTAAAGCTCGCGCAGCTTCACCTCTAGCTCTTGTGCGAGTTTCGGGTGCTCTTTCAAGTATTGGCGCGCGTTTTCCTTGCCTTGGCCGATGCGCTCGCCGCCACAGCTGTACCACGCGCCGGATTTGTCGACCAACTTGGCTTCGACGCCCATGTCGATGATCTCGCCTTCCCGCGAAATGCCTTCGCCAAAAATGATCTCCGTGACGATCTGCTTGAACGGCGGCGCCAGCTTGTTTTTGACCACTTTGATCTTGGTCTGGTTGCCAATGATGTCTTCGCCCTTCTTGATCGCACCGATGCGGCGGATATCCAAACGCACCGAGGCATAGAACTTCAGCGCGTTGCCGCCGGTGGTCACCTCGGGACTCTGGCCGGGCATCATCATGCCGATCTTCATGCGCAGTTGGTTGATGAAAATGATCAGACAGTTGCTGCGCTTGATGTTACCCGTCAGCTTGCGCAGCGCCTGACTCATCAGACGGGCCTGCAGACCGGGCAGCTGGTCACCCATTTCACCTTCAATTTCAGCCTTCGGCGTAAGCGCAGCGAC